>NZ_QSPG01000007.1:0-48928 GCF_003436395.1 Collinsella sp. TM06-3
CCCCGACGGTTGACAAAACTATAGGAACACCCAACGACTACCCCGATGTTTAGGCAAAGTCAGCGAAAACCCGCCAGAGCGAGCAAGGTGCCTTGAAACGAGGCGGCATTGATCTTTTGATCATGCCGCCGAAGTTGAAAGGCAGATTGCCGCTCTGGCGAGTTTGCAGCGTCGAGCCGTTACGCGGGTTGGTAAACCCGCGTAACTAACGAACTAGCAAACTTGGGTTTTGCCGATCATGATGTTGAGGATTTCGACGTCGGTGTCCTTCATGCCCACACGGCCCACGTAGCCCATGCTGGCGATTGTCTGCTCGACGGTATCCTGGATCAGGCCCTCGCCGGCACGGAAGCCACGGCCCTGCATGGCCATATCGTGGCCCAAAATCGCCGCATCGACGGCAGCGGAAATCTTGGCGGCACAGCTTGCCTTGGCGCCATCGCACACGATGCCGCCAACGTTGCCGAGCGTGTTCGAGACCGTCGCGCCAATCTGCTCGCGCGTACCACCGCACAGCCAGGTAATCGCAGCGCCGGCGCCGCACGCGGCACAAATAGCACCGCAAAACGCCGAGAGCGCACCAATATAGCTCTTGATATGCACAGCGATAAGATCGGACAGCATCACGGCGCGCACCAGGCGATCGTGGTCGCAGCGCAGATACTCGGCATACTCCATAACGGGCAGCGCGCAGGTAATGCCCTGATTGCCCGAGCCGCACACAATGGCGACCGGCAGCGCGCAGCCGTTCATGCGGGCGTCGGACCCGGCGGCTGCACGGGCGCGGGCACGGCAGGCGACATCATCGGCACGTGCACCCAGCAGCGTACGGCCCACCTCGGCGCCCCAAGCGTGCGCCAGGCCCTCGGCACTGATCGCACCGTTCAGCTCAATCTGACGCTCAACGGCAGCGCGGGCGTCCTCAATGTCACCGTCCTCGATAAAGTCGATGATAGACTCAATGCTCATAGGGGTGTCGGCGTTATCCGCCGCGCGCTCGGCCACCACGCGCTCCGCGCAGGCGGCACACTCCCCCGCCGACTTACCGCATACCGGGATACCGTCGAGCGTATGGCATGTGACGTTGGTGTGGTGGTCGGTAATCTCGACGACCGCGGTATGGCCTCCGGCCGTGGCAGTCACCTTGATGTAGAGGTTGGGAACACCCTCGACAAGCGACACATCGCAGTAGCCGGCGTCGGCGAGGAGCTCGGCCACGCGAGCACGGTCTTCATCGTCAACGCTCTCGAGCACCTCGAGCGCGCTCTTAGCGTCTCCGCCCACGGCACCCAGCACAGACGCGGCTTCGATGCCATGCATTCCGCCCGAGTTGGGCACGGTCACGCTCTTGACGTTCTTGATGATGTTGCCCGAGCAGGCAACGTCCATATGATCGGGTTCGCAACCGAGCGTCTGGCTCGCCAGCGCCGCTGCATAGGCAACGGCAATGGGCTCGGTGCAGCCGAGCGCACAGACAAGCTCGCGGTTCAAAACATCGCAAAACGCGGTATCACGAAGGGAATCGGCAGACATAGGTATCTCCTACTTGTATAACGGGCTGGGCTCTCAAAAATAGTTAGTTCTTTTATTTGATAACAATGCATCAAAAACCGCAACCATGGTTCCGGCGGACGGCGCTCGAGCACAAATTGGCGGAATTATTCATGAGAAGCCGGTCTTGTTGCATGCTAAAGCGTTTGACCAAAAAACGCCCGAGTGTTTACGCAAAAGTCGCGCTATCATGCAGTCGAACGCGGTAAAACCTTTAGCAATTCCGCCGCACGGACCAGAGAGGAACCACTCATGAAGATTGGTATCGGTAACGACCACGCCGCCGTCGAGCTCAAGAACATCATTTCCGAGCACCTGAAGGAGCGCGGATGCGAGGTCGTGAACTTTGGCACCGACACCTCCGAGAGCTTTGATTACCCCATCGCCGGCTACAAGGTGGGCAAGGCAGTTGCCAACGGCGACGTCGACCTGGGCATCCTGATCTGCGGCACCGGCGTCGGAATCAGCCTGGCCGCCAACAAGGTCGAGGGCGTTCGTGCCGTCGTGTGCTCCGAGCCCTTCAGCGCCAAGCTCTCGCGCATGCACAACAACACCAACGTGCTCGCCTTTGGCGCCCGCGTCGTGGGCTCCGAGCTCGCCAAGATGATCGTCGACGAGTGGCTCGACGCCGAGTTTGAGGGCGGCCGTCACGAGCGTCGCGTTAACCTCCTCAACGAGATCGACCACACGCGCGGCCTTAAGATCGTCGACGAGGCCTAAAGATTCACAAAGCCATACGACGCTAACGCCAGCCCCCGCCCGGAAGAAACATCCGGACGGGGGCTCTTTAGTAGATTTGTGGGGGTTTACCAAAAGTCTACTGGAATAAAAAGGGCGCCGCGGATGAAGTTCCGCGGCGCCCAAGCCACACGCTAACAGCTTTAAGGAGTCAAAGCTGGTTTAGCCAAAAAAGCGCTTGATCTCGATCTCGGCGTTCTCCAGGCAGTCGGAGCCGTGGATCACGTTGGCGTTGACATCGACAGCAAAGTCGCCGCGAATGGTGCCGGGGGCAGCATCAAGCGGGTTGGTGGCGCCCATAAGGGTGCGCATCTTGGAGACAGCGGAGAGGCCGGAAACGACCATCTTGACGACCGGACCGCTCGTCATAAAGTCGCAGAGACCGCCAAAGAAGGGCTTGTCGGCCAGATGGGCGTAGTGCTCCTCGACGGTAGCGCGCTCGAGCGTGGTCATCTCCATGCGCTCGATAACAAGGCCGCTGCGCTCAATGCGAGCAACGATCTCGCCGATCTTGCGATCGCGCACGGCGTCGGGCTTAATCATGATGAAGGTCTTCTCGATAGCCATAAGGTAGCCTTTCAAGTAGGTTCGCGCGTGCCCAAGTCCCATTCCGGCACCCGCCTGGACTGCATCGTAACAGAGTTCTAGCTGCAGTTAAACAAAAAGCCGTTTATTGAAGCGTTATTATTTATTAAAGCGCTCCATATGTGTCACTTCTGTTTCGAAGCCCGACTAGAGTACCATCCGTCCCACTTTCAACTGCAACGAACAGAACGGGCGGTCGATTGTCGCCCGTGAACGCACCCCCTTCACAACCTGCGCAAATGTCCTACAGAAGTTCTCGACAAGCTCCTTTCTTCTCTATAACAAAACGGGTGCCCACCGTAGCGGGCACCCGTAAAGGCAAAATATGATGAACACACCAGACAGACGCATCCAATAAGCTAATTAGCTCCGTGGCCCATCTCGACGACCTTGGATAACGAGCCAAACACACCCTCATCGGCCGCGAGCTGCGCCTCGGCGCTTCCCAACTGCACGGCAACGGCAGCAGGGGCGGTACCACCCTCGGTCGTGCGCGCGGCGACAATCGACGGGATGTCGAGTGCCTCGGTAATGTCGCGCTCAAAGAGCGGACTTGCCTCCTGAAACACCTCAAACGGCAGGTCCTCAAGATTGCAGCCGCGCTTCTCACACATCAGGACAAGATGACCCACCACGGCATGTGCCTCGCGGAACGGCAGGCCGCGCTTTGCCAGGTAATCGGCAACATCAGTGGCTGCCAAGTGGCCCACACCACACTCGCGCGCCATGGCGTCCTCGTTGACAGTCCAGGTCGAGATCATGCCGGCCATAACCGACAGGCACTGCATGAGCGTATGGGCGGTATCGAGCGCACCCTCCTTGTCCTCCTGCAAGTCCTTGTTATAAGCAAGCGGCAGGCCCTTCATGGTCACGAGCAGCTGCACCAGGTTGCCGTACACGCGACCGCTCTTGCCGCGGATAAGCTCAGCAAAGTCGGGGTTCTTCTTCTGCGGCATGATAGACGAGCCGGTGGAATACGAGTCGGAAAGCGTGATAAAGCCGAATTCGGAGCTCGACCACAGCACGATCTCCTCGGAAAGACGCGACAGGTGCATGGCCATGACGGAGCCGGCGTAATGCAGATCGAGCAGGAAATCACGGTCGGAAACCGCATCGAGCGAGTTGGGAATCACACCCGCAAAGCCAAGCTCGGCAGCCGTCATCTGACGATCGAGCGGATAGCTCGTACCGGCAAGCGCGGCAGCACCCAACGGGCAGTTGTCGGCGGCATCAAAGGCGGCCTTCAGGCGCGTAAAGTCGCGCGCGAACATCCAGGAATACGCCAGCAGATGATGCGACAGCAGCACGGGCTGAGCGTGCTGCATGTGCGTGTAGCCCGGCAGAATCACCTTGTCGTACTTCTTGGCCGCATCCACCAGCACATGACGCAGCTCAAGATTGGCCTCCATGAGCTCCTTGGCCAGCGCCTTGACGCCCAGGCGTGTGTCGGTCGCCACCTGGTCGTTGCGCGAACGCCCGGTATGCAAGCGCTTACCGGCCTCGCCGATGCGACGCGTCAGCTCGCTCTCGATGGACATATGAATGTCCTCGTCGTTGATATCGAAGGTGAAGTTACCGGCATCGATATCCTGTTCGATTCCGGTCAGGCCCTTGGCAATCGCCTGCTCATCCTCGGCACTGATGATGCCCTGAGCCGCCAGCATCTTGGCATGCGCCTTAGAGCCGGCGATATCCTGCTTATAGAGATGTTTGTCGACCGGCAGCGACGCGCCAAACTCCTGCGTGACCTCGGCCACGCCCGCCTCAAAACGACCGCCCCAAAGAGCCATGGAACCGTCCCCTTTCTCCAAATACCAAAACAAGCGCCCAAAGCAATGCGCCCTGTCGCTAAAGCGATTTATCAACCGCTAGTTTTACACATTCCCCACCGTGCGCGGGGCCATGTAGCTAATTTGCAAAGAAGTGACGCGCCATGCACTTGGCGCCCAACGTCTCCCTCCGGATGTTGCCCTGCGAACCATCGATCCAGGCCTTCAGGCTCATGGGAACGTCCTCGACCTTTGCAGCATCGAACTCGGGCGCAAGGGCAAGTAAAGCATGCGCGATAGCATTGAGCATAATGGATACTCCTCATATATATAGGCACAGAGCCGCCAAATTGATAGAAAGAGCCCCGCCGGACAACCCCGGCGGGGCTCGGACTCAGCCGCAGATGCGGCATCATATATGCGGGCGGAACGTAGGGGCCACCGATGTTAAGAAGTGTCAGCAAGCATAACGAAAGGTAGGGACCCCGTGCGCCCGTTATGTATCACGCGGATGGGCCGCGCGGATACCAAGGAAGAGAAGCCTTAGGCCTGGGCTGCAGCGGAGCTGGGACCCTGGACCTTAGCCCACGTCTTGAGCGACAGCGTATCGATCTCGATAAAGCCGGCGCTGGCCTTCTCATCAAACGTGGTGTCGCGGTCGTAGGTGGCCAGGCCGTAATCGTAGAGGCTGAAGGGGCTCTTGCGGCCGACGACATGGCAGTTGCCCTTAAAGAACTTCAGACGGACGGTGCCGGTCACGAACTTCTGGGTGTCGGCCATAAAGGCATCGAGCGCGTTTTTGAGCGGGCTGTACCACTGGCCGTTATACACGGCGGTGGCCCAATCCTGCTCAAGCTTAATCTTCTCCTTGAGCAGGTCGCCCTCAACGCAAATGTCCTCGAGCGCCTTGTGGGCGGTGATAAGCGTCAGGGCGCCGGGGACCTCATAGCACTCGCGGCTCTTGAGGCCCACCAGACGGTCCTCGACCAGGTCCAGGCGACCAAAGCCATTGTCGCCGGAAATCTTGTTGAGAGCGATGACGATCTCGGAGAGCTTCATCTTCTTGCCGTCGACGGCGACGGGCTTGCCCGCCTCAAACTCAATCTCGGTGTAGGTCGGGGCGTCGGGCGTATCCTCGGGGTTCTTGGTCATAACCCAGGCGTCGTCGAGCGGCTCGTTCCAGGGATCCTCCAGGTGACCGCACTCAATGGCGCGACCCCACAGGTTGTCGTCGATGGAATAGGGGTTGTCGTTGGCACCCTCGGGAACCGGCACGTTGTGGGCGTGGGCGTAGGCGACCTCGTCCGGACGGCACTTCAGATCCCACTCGCGAACCGGGGCGATAACCTTGAGCTCGGGGTCGAGCGCCTTGACGGCAGCCTCAAAACGGACCTGGTCGTTACCTTTGCCGGTGCAGCCGTGGGCGACGTAGGTCGCGCCAAACTCGTGAGCAACCTCGACGAGCTTCTTGGCGAGCAGCGGGCGGGACAGGGCGGAGAGCAGCGGGTACTTGTTCTCGTACATGGAGTTGGCCGCGATGGCCTTGGTCAGGAACTCATCGGAGAACTCGTCGCGCAAGTCGAGCACCTGACAATCCAGAACGCCCAGGTCGAGCGCCTTCTGCTTCTTGGCATCCAGGCCGGTCTCCTCCTGGCCCACGTTACCGCAGACGCAAACGACATCAAGATTCTTCTCGTCCTGAAGCCACTTGACACATACGGATGTATCAAGACCACCGGAATATGCGAGAACGACTTTTTCCTTGCTCATGGCTGTTTCCTTTCGCCCTTGGTAGCTAGTTAGAACATCGGTCAGTTGCAAGTCATTTCGAGGTCAAAAACCGTGCAATATCAGGTTAAATAGCAAAAAGCAGCACAACATGCCCTAGAAACATGCGTCTATGTCGTGCTAAAACCCAACGACCTCAAAATGACTCTGTTGGGGCATTTAGCCCCATACGGACAGAGACGATTGTTATCGTCGTCGGGAAATTGCGCGCTGGCGTCGGATGGCATTGTCTGCAGTAGTGATGATCTTTACGAACTGCATCTGCCTCTCCTTTCACCTACCGCCGGGCGCAATTCTAATATCGTAAACGGTACCTTTTCCTCGGTAAGCGGTTGTTTTTCCGTCTCCGTTTTCGATGGTCGCTATATTACGCTAAAGTGCCTACAGCGCAAGCGACAAATTCAAATTTCTGAAATTTTTTTTCATTACTTTGTGAAGTGTGGTGCAAATACGCGCCAATCCTGCGAAAATACGCCAGATTACCAACTGGAGGGTTATTCCGCCCGAAACAAATTAGAAACGGAAAGGCGCGTTTTATGCAAACTTTTGAATCTGACGCCGCTATCGGCAACATTAAGCTTCTCGCCGTCGATATGGACAAGACGTTGCTGACCGACGAGCGCGTGCTACCCCAGGGCCTCGATGAGCGCTTGGAAAAGCTCGCCGAGGCCGGCATCGTGTTCTGCCCCGCCAGCGGACGTCCCGCTCCCAAGCTCGAGGAGATGTTCGAGGACATTAAGGGCCGCATCGCTTTTTGCCCCGATAACGGCGCGTGCGTAATCTATCGCGGCAACTATATCTATAAGAGCACTATCGATGTGGCGCTGTATCAGCAGGTGCTTGCGCGCGCCTCGGAGGATTCGCGCGCCGTCCCCGTGCTATGCTGCTTCGACGAGTTTTACGTGCTTGCTCGCGACCATCAATACCACGACGAGCTCAGCGTTTACTACAACACGATCAACTACGTCGATACCTTTGAGGGCCTTGACGTCGAGTCTAACAAGATTTCGATCTTCTTCCCCGGCTACGATGCCGAGCCTGCATTCCGCGAGACCTATAGCCCCACGTTCTCGGATCGGCTCTACGTCACCAATGCGGGCCGCGAGTGGATCGACTTTATGAACCTGGGCGTCGACAAGGGTTCGGGCGTGGCGCATCTTTGCGAGTGCCTGGGCATCGATATCGCCGATGCCGCCGCCGTGGGCGATACCTACAACGACATCCCCATGCTTGAGCGCGTCGGTCACAGCTTTATCGTGGACAATGCCGAGGAGCATATGAACGCGCATGCTGAGCGGCGCATTCCGAGCAACAACGACGGGGGCGTACTGACGCTCATCGACGCTATCGTGGCGGCTCGTTAACGCTGCTCGTCGGACCTGGCCGGGCGCATGGGTTACTTGCTTGCCGCCTAGATGGCGTCTTGGCGTCTAGATACTTGGCTGAATTTATTTGAATTGAAAAGGGCTCGTTGTTGATACGGGCCCTTTTTCTGTGTGGTCTATATGGCTAGGCTTCAGCCGCTTCAAGATGCTGCGTCTCTTTGATCTCGGCGATCATGTCGATGCGGCGCTGGTGGCGGCCGCCTTCGAACTTGGCGTCGAGCCATTCGTCCACGATCATCTTTGCGAGCTCGGAGCCCACCACGCGGGCACCAAAGGCCACGATGTTGGTGTTGTTGTGCTCGCGGCTGAGTTTGGCCGAATAGGGCTCGGAGCATACCACGGCGCGCACGCCCTCAACCGCGTTGGCTGCCAGACTGATGCCCACGCCTGTGCCACAGATAAGAACGCCCAGATCGCACTCCCCTGCCGCCACGGCGCAGCCGACCTTGTAGCCGCTGATGGGATAGTCAAAACGCTCGGTGGAGTTGGTGCCAAAGTCCACGACCTCGTAGCCGCGCTCCTCCAGGTGCTCCTTGATGATGTTCTTGAGCCCGACGGCCACGTGGTCGTTACCGATTGCGATCTTCATTTACAGGTTCCTTTCGATCGAGCCACATGGCTCTTTGCTATTAACTGACATCCTCTGGCCTGCCGCGGTTAGTACTCCTCTCCCTGACGCAGCTTCTCAAGCGCTTCCGCATAGGTCATGTCCTTGCCAAACAATGCGCTCGTGCCCAAGATGAAGCCGTCGGCACCGATGGCCGAGAGTTCCTTGACACGCGCGGGCGAGCAGGCGCCGTCGATCATGATCTTGAAGCCGTACTCATCCTTGAGAGCCGCAAGCTGTTCAATCTTCTTTTTAGTGAATTCGATAAACGCCTGCCCGGCAAAACCGGGATTGACCGTCATGACCATCACGTAGTCGCATAGGTTGAGAATCTCCTCGAGCAGGGTCACCGCGGTATCAGGGTTGACGGCGATGCCCGCAGCGCAACCGAGCGCTTTGATGGCGGCGAGCGTCTTGACCACATAGCGCTCGGACTCGGGATGAATGTAGATGATATCAGCGCCCGCATCGGCAAAGAGGTCGATCTTGGCCGCCGGGTTCTCGATCATCAGATGCACGTCGACGAGCTTTTGCGTGGCAGCGCGCACGGCCTTGATGTCCTCGAGGCCCATCGCAAAGTTAGGTACAAAGCTACCGTCCATCACATCGCAGTGAAAGACATCGGCACCCGCGGAGTCGAGCTCGCGCACCGTGTTGGCAAGCTCGCCGTAATCGGCGCACATCATACTGGGGCAGAGAAGCATAGATGATCCCTCACAAATTCGTCCAAGAGCGTCATTTGGTTAATCGTATAACCAGCTGCGAATCTACCAAATTCCAGTGTATGAATCGGTAAGCGGTAGTTATTCACTCCGTGAACGGTACCTAATTCATGGTTAATCGTATAATCAAGTGTTAACCAAATAGGACGTTATAATTGTTAACCAGCAGGCGTTAACCAAGCTGGAGGTCCCATGGCGCAAAAACAGCTCTCAATGAAAGAAATCGCCCAACTTGCCGGGGTCTCCGTAGCCACCGTGAGCCATGTGGTCAACAACGTTGGCCGTTTCTCCGAGGACACGCGCAAACGCGTGCAGGATGTTATCGACCAGTACGGTTACGTTACCAACCAGTCCGCCAAGACGCTTCGCCAAGCGCAGTCGCGCTCCATAGGCATGATCGTGCCCGATATATCCAACGACTTCTTTTCCAAGATCGCCTACCACGTAGAGCGCACGCTTGCGGCGCAGGGGTACTCTGTCTTTGTCTGCAACAGCGGCAACGATCCGCAGCGCGAGCGCGATTACTTCCATAGCCTTGCCAGCAAGCAGGCCGACGGCATCATATGCATCTCGGGCCTGCGTGAGCTCACGGACGACATCGTCACGCGCGGTATCCCCGTGGTCTGCATCGACCGCATGCCGCAGTCGGACCTCGCCATCCCCCACGTGGGGACCGATGACGAACGCGGCGCCTACCTGGCAACGAGCGCACTCATTGACCGCGACTGCAAAAACATCCTCACCATCTCGAGCTTTACCGCAGACTACGACCGCAACGACCGCCTCACGGGCTATATGCATGCGCTCGCCGATCATGGCCTGCCGCTTCGCCGCGAGTACATGGCCTACGTCACCGGCCAGCGTCCTAGCATGGACGAGGCTCAGGATATCGTTGCCGGAATGATCGATGCGGGCATGCCGCTCGACGGCATCTTTGCCACAAGCGACCATTCGGCCGCAGGAGCGCTGCGCGCCGTGCAGGCAGCAGGTCTCAACGTGCCCGGAGACATCAAGATCGTAGGCTACGATGACTCCATCTACTCCAAGCTCACCACGCCGCAGATCACCACGGTTCAGCGCCACCCCGAGCTCATGGCACAAGAGGGTTGCAAGGCGCTCCTCGACCTCATCGCAGGCCGCACCCCCGCCATGGAGACCGTGGCCCCCGTAGAGCTCGTGCGCCGCAGGAGCTGCTAACCGCACAGAAAGACGCCGCGGGACGCATCCAAGCCTGAAAACGTTCCGCGGCGTCGGCATTGGCGACCTGCGACCATCGGGCGGCCAGAAGCGTCGCACCCATGGTCATCGCCCGCAAGCTCGTCGCTCGCTACTTGGCGTCAGCCCAGGTTATGCCGGTGCTGGCTTCGGCGATTAGGGGGACGCGGAGGTCTACTACGTGTTCCATGACGTCGCGGACCATGGCGGTGAGGCGCTCGACTTCGTCGACGGGGCACTCAAAGTCCAGTTCGTCGTGTACCTGCAGAATCATGTGGGCAGCAAAGCCCTCTTCTTCCAGGCGGCGGCTTACGCGGGCCATGGCGATCTTGATGATGTCGGCGGCGGTGCCCTGCATGGGGTGGTTCATGGCCGTGCGCTCACCAAAGCCGCGGAGCTGCGGGTTTTTGGCCTTGAGCTCAGGAATATGGCGACGGCGGCCGTACATGGTCTCGGCATAGCCCGTCTGCTTGGCACGCGCCACCACGTTGTCGAGGAACGTACGCACGCCCGGGTAGGCCTCGTAGTAGCGGTCGATCATGTCGCGTGCCTCGGCCATCGAGATATGCAGCGACTGCGATAGGCCGTAAGCCTGCTGACCATACACGATGCCAAAGTTCACGGCCTTGGCGCGGCTGCGCAGGTCGGGCGTCACCTCGGACACCGGCACGCCAAACACGCGCGCGGCCGTCTCGGCATGGAAGTCCTCGCCCTCGTTAAAGGCGCGCACCAGATGCTCGTCACCCGAGAGATGCGCCAGCAGACGCAGCTCGATCTGCGAGTAGTCCACCGCCAAAAAGACGCTTCCCTCGCCTGCCGAAAACGCCGTCTTGACAGTACGGCCCAGCTCCGAGCGCGTCGGGATGTTCTGAAGGTTCGGGTCACTCGAGGACAGACGACCCGTCGCCGTGATGGTCTGGTTGTACGTGGTGTGCACGCGACCGTCACCACGACGCAACGGGCCCAGCGTGTCCAGATAGGTGGACTTGATCTTGGACTTCTCACGCCAGTCCAAGATCAGACGCACGATTTCGTGGTCACGGGCAAGGTCGCTCAGAACCTTGGCGTTGGTCGAATAATAGCCGCGCTTGGTCTTTTTGAGGCCCTTGGTCGGAAGGCCCATCACGTCAAAGAGCACGTGCGAGAGCTGCATGGGACTGCCGATGTTAAAGGTCTCGTCGCCGGCCAGATCGCGAATGCTCCGCTCGACCTCGGCAATCTGGGTCGCCAGACCCTCGGACAGACTATGCAGGCGGTCGGGGTCCACGAGCATGCCCGCGCGCTCCATCTTGGCAAGCACCGGCACGAGCGGCATCTCGATGCCATCGAACACGTTGGCGGCGTTCTCGCGGGCCATGCGGTCGCGCAGCGGCGCCACGAGCGCCAGCGTCAGGGCCGCAGTGCGGGCAGCAGGGGCAGGAGCGTCCTCACCGGCACCCTCCGCGCCGCGCGCCGCAGGCAGCGTCATCTGCAGATAGGTATCGGCCAGATACGCCTCATCAAACTCGGAGCGGTCGGAATCCAACAGATAGGCGGCGACCACAGTATCGAAGATGCGCGTGGAATCGACGGCCAGCGGATCCATGAGCTCGGGCTCAGAGGAATCGATGGGCGAAAGCTCGTGCAGCAGCGCCTTCATGTCCGGGCTCGCCACGCGGCCCTCCATAAACAGGCGCGCGAGCACGCCGGCGATCACGCCGTGGGCGAAGTTAAAGCCCTCAACCTCAGCCGCCGCACTGCCGTCGCCCTCCTCGAGCGCGAACAGGCCCTTGGACGTCGCCAACCAAAGCGTGCGCGTCAGTCCAAAGAGCGCGCCCTCTTCCTTGTCGTCGTCCACCACGGTGGCGACCCACTCGCCGGCATCAATCGCGCGCGAAACCTCGGACGCCACGGCAGCAAGCGCCTCGGCATCGCCGGCAGCGGTGCGCTCAATCGCGGGCATCTCCAACGTTCTAGCAGCAACCCCGCCCTCGCCGCCGATCAGCGCCAAGAAACGGTTCTGCATGGCGGTGATACCAAGCGTGCCCAGCGCCGCAGACACCTCGTCGGCAGAAAACGCCGGGAAAGACGTCGCGTCAAAGTCGAGCTCGACAGGCGCATCGGTGCGAATGGTTGCGACCTTGCGGCTCAGCAGCGCATCGTCGATATGAGCACGCAAGTTCTCGCCCATCTTGCCCTTGACCTCGTCGGCATGCGCGATGACCTCGTCCAGGCTGCCGTACTGTGCGATGAGCGCGCTCGCCTTTTTGGGGCCGATGCCCGGCACGCCGGGAATGTTGTCCGACGTATCGCCCTTCAGGCCGTAAAAATCGGGCACGAGCGCCGGCGTAATGCCGTGATACAGGTCGTCCACGCTCTCGGGCGTCATGATCGCCACGTCGGACAGGCCCTTGCGGGTCGAGACCACGTTGACGTGCTCGGTCACGAGCTGATACATGTCGCGGTCGCCGGTCACCAGCAGCATGTCGCAGCCGGCTTCCTCACCCAGGCGCGCCATGGTGCCCAGGATATCGTCGCCCTCCCAGCCCTCGGACTGCAAAATCGGCACGTTGAGTGCGGCGAGCAGCTCCTTAATCATGGGGAACTGCGCGTGCAGGTCGGGGTCCATGGGCGGGCGCTGCGCCTTATACTGCGGCAGCATCTCCATGCGCACGCGCGGCTTGCCCTTATCAAACGCCACGACCACACCGTCGGGGTTAAAGGCGTCGATCATCTTAAGAAACATGTTCAGAAAGCCAAAGATCGCGTTGGTGGGGCGACCGTCCGGCGCGTTCATGGTGGGCGGCACCGCGTGGAAGGCGCGGTGCATGAGCGAGTTGCCGTCGATAACGGCAAAGGTGCGGCGCTTGTCAGACATATTGAATACCTCGCTTTGGGCTGGGCACGATTTGCTCCCACCAGTTTACACGCTCCCCGCCTCGCGGCCACCGCACATCAAGCTCCTCCGCCACCGCGCGCCCGCGCGTGATACGATGGCTCACGGTACATTAACCAGCACGATCGATCCGAAAGGAGCCTGCGTCATGGAGCGTCCCTGCGCATGGAAAAAGTACACGCCACAGCAAGTCGAGGAGCTCGAGGAGCTTTGCCGCGGCTATAAGCAGTTTTTGAGCGAGAATAAGACCGAGCGTCTGTGCGTCAAGACCGGTATCAAGATGGCCGAGGAGGCGGGCTACGTCAACCTGGAGACCGTGATCGCCGAGGGCCGCGCGCTCAAGGCCGGCGACAAGGTGTACGCCGCCAACCACGGCAAAGACCTCATGCTCGTCAACCTGGGTACCGCCCCGCTCGAGCAGGGCTTTAACATCCTGGGTGCCCACGTGGACTCGCCGCGCCTGGACCTCAAGCAGAATCCCGCCTTCGAGGCCGGCGACATGGCCTACCTCGACACGCACTACTACGGCGGCGTCAAGAGCTACCACTGGGTAGCCTCCCCGCTCGCGCTTGTGGGCGTCATCTGCAAAAAGGACGGCACCACCGTCGACATCAACATCGGCGACAAGGCGGACGACCCGGTCTTTACCATCTCCGACCTGCTGATCCACCTCTCGAGCGAGCAGATGTCCAAGCCCGCCAAGGACGCCGTCGACGCCGAGATCCTCGACGTGATCGTGGGCGGCCGCCCCGTCAAGTTTGACGAGGACGACAAGGACGCCCCCAAGGAGCCCGTCAAACAGATGTTCCTGGACATCCTCAAGGAACAGTACGACGTCGAGGAGGAGGACTTCCTCTCTGCCGAGATCGAGGTCGTGCCCGCCGGCCCCGCCCGCGACATGGGTCTCGACCGCTCCATGATCTTGGGCTATGGCCACGACGACCGCGTCTGCGCCTACCCCTCCATGCTCGCTCAGATCAACGTGGCAGACGTCGAGCGCACGAGCATCACGCTCATCGTCGACAAGGAGGAGATCGGCTCCGTGGGCGCCACCGGCATGACGAGTCGTTTCTTCGAGAACACCGTCGCCGAGATCATGACGCTCGCCGGCGAGAGCCGCCCGCTGGCCCTGCGCCGCGCACTCGCCCGCAGCCGCATGCTCTCCTCTGACGTGTCCGCCGGCTTTGACCCGGGCTACGCCGGCAAGTTCGAGACCAAGAACGCCGCCTTTATGGGTCGCGGCCTGTGCTTTAACAAGTACACGGGCAGCCGCGGCAAGGGCGGCTCTAACGACGCCGACGCCGAGTATGTGGCCCTCGTCCGCGACATCATGGACGAGGCCGGCGTGAACTTCCAGACCTGCGAGCTCGGTCGCGTCAACGCGGGCGGCGGCGGCACCATCGCCTACATCATGGCCAAGTACGGCATGAACGTCATCGACTCCGGCGTTGCCGTCCTGTCCATGCACGCCCTGTGGGAGGTCGCCAACAAGGCCGATATCTACGAGGCCTACCGCGGCTACAAGGCCTTCATCGAGCGCGCCTAATCCACCCCACCCATAACTTGCGGTGGAATACGGATTGATTTGGTCTTTCAATAGCCCAAACAGACCGTATTCCACCGCAACTTCCTTTTTGGCAGAGGAGAGTCCATGCTGCAGGTCATCATTTCGCCCGCCAAGCAGATGCGCGCGGCACAAGATGCTTTTGAAGTCCTGGGCATTCCACCTTTTGCGCACGAGACGGCTCGCCTCCACCGCGCACTGCTAGATATCGAACGAAATGAAGGCAGCGGCGGCCTGCAAGCGCTATGGAACGTGAGTGACAAACTGCTGGGACCTTGCCTCAACACCCTGCATGAGTTCGGGCCCATCCTGAAAAGCGGCGATCTCGACAATCCCGCACTCGCCCGTCACCTCTCCCCTGCCGTCATGTCCTATCACGGAATTCAATACCAGAGTATGGCACCCGAGGTGATGGATTCCGCGCAGCTCGCCTGGCTGCAAGACCATCTGTGGATCCTCTCCGGCCTCTACGGGTGCGTTCGTCCCTTTCATGCCGTCGAACCGTATCGGCTGGAGATGGGCGCGAAGCTCGCCGTTGACGATGCCCGAGACCTCTACGCGTTTTGGAACGACAAGCTCGCGCGGGCCATCGCTCCGGCGGGCTCCAACGCTACGATCGTCAACCTCGCCAGCGTAGAGTATGCCAAAACCGTTCTGCCCCACCTCGCGGGCGACGCCACGGCCGTCACATGCCTCTTTGGCGAGGGTATCCGCAACGGGAAGCCCATCCAACGGTCGACCGCCAGCAAAAAGGCGCGCGGCTCCATGGTGCGGTGGATGGCAGAAAACAAGCTCGAGGATGCAAGCGAACTTACCGCATTCAACATCGGCTATCGGCACATCCCCGAGCTTTCAGACAAAAACACCCTGGTTTTCATGAACGCGCAGGCACAATAGGCCCGCCGTTTCCAAACACCCCGTTACTCCGCCAAGCCATCGGCCTTTGCAATCTCGCTCGTCGAGCCATCTTGGTAGGTAATCTTAACGTGCTCCACCTCGGATACCGCAGCGCCCGCCGGGGGCTCCAAGCGCCATTCCGTCAGCGCAATGTCCATGGTCGTGGGCACGTCTCCCTGATCTTTGAGCTCCACCGTCAGCGTTTTGAGCGTCGCATCAAACGTCACGCGTTCGATTTCTTCGCCCGGAATAGACCCGCCGCTCAGCTGCAGCTGCACAAACTCGTCGCGCGGATACCAATAGTCACCCGGTGCGGCAACCGTGTTGCCACCAGAAACTTTCATGGTCATAATCGGCAGGCCCTCGTCGGCTTCAAACCCCCAGGTGGCGCCGCCATGACCGCCGAACGTCCAAATTCAAAAGGCAATCACCAACACGGCAAGCACCGCAAAACCAATCGCGACAAGGCCATGGTGCGCACGGCTTTCCTCGGCCGATACGTCCCATTGCGTCTCTCGATATAGATGCTTGTCTTCCATGTTCGCCTCCCCACAGGCACGCTCGTTGGCCCAATCGTACCCATTCAGGCTATACTTGAGCCCATGACATAACGGGGAGCTTGCAGGACAAGACGGCAGGCTGAGATTGGGCGCGCCCGCCCTGACCCGCAAACCTGATATGGGTAATGCCAACGAAGGGAGCCGTGCCAATGAGCACACAGACCGAGCCCAAGCTCGTCACGCAAATCGACTTCGCCCGCGCCGGGCAAATCACACCGCAGATGAAGGAAGTCGCCGAGCGCGAGCATCGCGACCCCGAGTACATCCGCGAGCGCGTGGCCGACGGCCGCATCGCCATTCCCGCCAACATCGCGCACATCAAAAAAGGCATGCGCGCCTTTGGCGTCGGTGAGGGCCTGTCCACCAAGGTCAACGTGAACTTGGGCATCTCGGGCGACAAGGCCGATGCCGCCGAGGAATGGAAGAAGGTCAAGATCGCCGAGGACTTTGGCGCCGACGCCATCATGGACCTCTCCAACTCGGGCAAGACGCGCCAGTTCCGCCAGCAGCTCATCGACGAGACGCCGCTCATGGTGGGCACCGTCCCCATGTACGACGCCATCGGCTACATGGAAAAGCCGCTGGTCAAGCTTACCAAGGATGACCTGTTCGAGGTCGTGCGCGCGCACGCCGAGGACGGCGTGGACTTTATGACCATCCACTGCGGCATCAACAAGTCGGTCACCAAGACCTTTAAGGAGACCGGCCGCCTCATGAACATCGTGAGCCGCGGCGGCTCGCTGCTGTTTGGCTGGATGGAGGTCACCGGCAACGAAAACCCCTTCTACGAGTACTTTGACGAGCTGCTCGAGATCTGCCACGAGTACGACGTGACGATTTCGCTCGGCGACTCCTGCCGCCCGGGCTGCCTCTACGACTCCAACGACGCCACAGAGACTGCCGAGATGATCGAGCTGGGCAAGCTGTGCAAGCGCGCTTGGGCTGCCGGCGTCCAGGTCATGGTCGAGGGCCCGGGTCACATGGCGCTCGACGAGATCGCCGCCAACATGAAGCTACAGAAGCGCCTGTGCCACAACGCCCCGTTCTATGTGCTGGGGCCGCTGGTGACCGATATCGGCGTGGGCTACGACCACATCACCGCTGCCATCGGCGGCGCTATCTCCGCCAGCTCCGGTGCCGACTTCCTGTGCTACGTGACGCCGGCCGAACACTTGTGCCTGCCCAACGCCCAGGACGTGCTCGATGGCCTCATGGCTACCAAGATCGCCGCACACGCCGCCGATATCGCCAAGAAGGTGCCGCACGCCCGCGACATGGACGACAAGATGGGCCAGGCACGCCGCAAGCTCGACTGGGACGCCATGTGGAAGTGCGCGCTCGACCCAGTTACGGGCAAGAAGCGCTACGAGGAGTCTCCCGCCGCCACCGAGGGCACTTGCACCATGTGTGGCAAGATGTGCGCCGTCCGTACCGTTAACAAGGTGTTCGAAGGCACAACGATCGACCTCGGCATGGAGGATTAACGCGTCACCGGAGCCGCAATCGGTAACATGGTGTTCGTCAATTGTTGACATGTGAACATTTGCTTACATTTGCGTAAAGATTGCATCGCCCGCCCGGGTTCGGAATACAGCCGGCCCGGGCATCTTTATAATGCAGACTTAAAGACCCATTTGAATCCGACCGGACAAGGGAGTGAGCATGGATCGCAGTAAGGTACCCGCCGTTCTATCCATCGCGGGATCCGATTCCAGCGGCGGTGCCGGCATTCAGGCCGACATCAAGACCATCACGGCGCACCGCCTGTATGCCGAGACGGCCATAACCGCCATTACAGCGCAAAACACACTGGGCGTCACCGCCGTGCAGGATATCTCGCCAGATATCGTAGCCGCGCAAATTGACGCTGTCTTTGACGATATCCGCCCAAGCGCCGTCAAGATCGGCATGGTTTCTTCTGTCGAGATTATCGAAGTCATCGCCGACCGCTTGAGCGCCTGGAACGCAACGAACGTGGTCGTCGACCCCGTCATGGTCGCCACCTCGGGCGCGCGCTTGATTGCCGAGGATGCCTCCGAGGCACTCACCCGCCGCCTGTTCCCACTAGCAACCGTCATCACGCCCAATATTCCCGAGGCCATGGCCCTGCTTGACTACGAGGTCGACTCCGAGCGCACACAGCAAAATGCTGCCATGCTCCTCACCCGCCGCTTTGGTTGCGCATCCCTCGTTAAGGGTGGGCATCTTGTCAACGAGGCTAACGATGTATTGGCCGAGCCCGCGCCACTCGATGACGAGGGCAACCATCTGGGCGATCCGCTCACTACGTGGTTTCGCCACAAGCGCATTGAGACCAGCAACACGCACGGCACCGGCTGTACGCTCTCATCCGCCATCGCTTGCGCGCTGGCCCAGGGCATGGAACTTGCCGACGCCATCAACGCCGGCAAGGCCTACCTGACCGGCGCTCTCGCCGCTGGCTTTGACATGGGCAAAGGTTCCGGCCCCGTCAACCACATGTGGCAGTATTAAGATTCACAGCCCAGAGCCACCGCAAAGGGGGCAGGCACCTTTGCGGTGGCTCCCACAAACATCTCGATCTGTAACAGTTAGAGCCCATTTTTCGGCCCACCTGTTACAGATCGAGACATTCAAATTCCGCTGAGAAGATAATCTCAATCTGTAACAGTAACTCGGCAAAATCGACCCTAGATGTTACAGATCGAGACAAACGACCGATATCGACCTAAATAATCTCAATCTGTAACATCTAGCCCGTTTTCGACCTTACAACTGTTACAGATCAAGACAAACAAACGATCCAAAACCACCGCAAAGGGGGCAGGCACCTTTGCGGTGGCTTGGGCTCGCGCTACTCACCGAGCATCTCTTGGAGCTTGGCTGCCACGGCATGTCCCAAGCTCTCGTGGCTTTCGGGCATCATATGCAGATAGTCGATATCGCCCGGCTCGGCATAATCGGCGGCATTCAAAAAGTCGCAGCCAAACTGCTCAGCCACATGCGCGTAGTACTCACCAAAATGTTCCGAGGCTTCTACGGAATGCTCGTCAAAGTCGGTCATATATACATCGGCGATCTGCGGCTTAATCTTGATAGGTGCCATCAGCAGAATCCGTGGGCAGGGCGCGGCATCGGTCCAGGCAAACGCACGGACGGCGCGAATCAACGCCATGGCACCACGGGCGATATCGGAAGCTGTCACGCCAAAGACCGTCTTACAGTCGTTGGTGCCCAGCATGATCACAATGGCGTCCAGCGGCTTATGGGCCTCGAGCAGCATCGGAAGTGCGCGGATGCCGTTAAGATTGGTGTCCAGATGGCACATGTCGTCGCGTACCGTCGTGCGGCCGTTGAGGCCTTCTTCAATTACATGCCAGCCCTCGCCTAAGTCACGTTGGGCCACGCCGCACCAGCGCACATCCTGCGCATAGCGCACCGCGGTGCCGTCGCGCATGCCCGCCGGATCGTAACCATAGGTGTTGCTGTCGCCAAAGCATAGAACGTTTTTCATCGTAAGCCCCTCGCTCAGTAAAAAGCCGACGGAAGCAGCCTCTCCCGTCGGCTCGACCTATCTGTCAGCACGTACCGATTACAGGTACTTGCGCCAATCGTCCTCGTCCTCATCATCCTCGGTAGCAGCCTGGGCCTGCTCGGCGGCGCGAGCTGCCGCAGCGCGAGCGGCAACCTGGGCATAGGACTCCTCGTTGCGCTCGGGGAAGTTTGCCAGCACGTGCTCGAACTTGGCAAAATCCTCATCCCAGCGCGTAGAAGGCACGGCAAAGAAGACTTGCTTGACCTTGAAGTCGCCCGATGCGAGCTCCTTGCGGAAAATCTCGGCCACGGCCTCGGCATCAAAACCGTTGTTGTCGCAGCCCCAAGCGCCCAGTACGAGCTTCTCGCGACCCAGCTCGTCGCAGATGGCGAGCACAAAGCGGATACGGTCGCGCAGCGCGTCCAGCAGCGCATCGTCGCTCACGCGGTACTCCTGGCGTGCGCGCTTGGCATTGGGCGCGGCGGCCACGATCACATCGGCATACGCATGCACGTGGTTGCGGTCAAAACGCACCGCAGGCACTACCAGCGCACGGTTGCGGTAGAGCTCGCAGTTGATATTGCGGCGACGGTTCTCGCCATACCACTTGCGCTGCTTGTCGAGCACGTTGTACAGATACGAATCGGCGCAGAGCGTAGCCTCCTGGCCCAGATAGCCCTGGATGTAGCCGCCACCCGGGTTGGTGAACGAGGCAAAGGCGAGCACTGCCATGTCGCAGAACTGCGCATAGCCACGGCCGTTGTCCAGAATGGCCTGCGTGGCGGAGGCATCAAGCACGGTGACCTCGGGCAGGGTCGGAGCGGGCTCCTCGGCAGGCGCGGACTCGGTCTCTGCGGGTTTCTCGGCAGGCGCAGACTCGTCCGTGACCTCGGTCTCGACGGACGCAACCTCAGCGGCCTCGACCTCGACGGACTCAGACTCCTCGGCAACCGGCTCCTCGGCAGCCGCAGCCGCTTGGGCCTTGGCCTTCATCGCCGCGACAAAGCCGGCAGGCATACCGTCAAACTCGCGAACACCGGCAAGCGAACGCTCGATATCCTTGGCGCACGCTTCGGACACAGTTGCCACGTGACGCTCGGCGGCCTTAGCACGGGCCTCGCGCTTGGGATTGGGCTGACCCGCTCGGTTGGACCTGCGGTTACGGTTCCTGTTGTCGACGTCTGCCATACGTGGCCACCTTTCCTGTCGCTGCCGCTATCGGCTTTTCCCATCCATGATACCCCGCCGCGTACAAAAAAGACGGCCCCGAAGGACCGCCTTTCGCATCGATTTGCACGCACGGCAAGCACCGCCGCAATTCGCCACTAATCGCGACGGCCAAGGATGTTCAGGATGCGCAGGAACACGTTGATAATGTCCACGAACAGATTGGACGCCATGAGCACGGCGTTGGGCAGCGTAGGCGGCACCGTCGTGGCAACATAGGTGTCGTAGCCAATAAAGCCGGCGAACACCACGATCACGATCAGATCGGTGATGGTCTGCGAGACGCCCATGAACATCAGCACGATCTCAACCAGAATAGTGGCGAGCAGAATGCCAAAACCGATGCCATATACGCGCTGGAAAAACTTGGGGAACGTCACGCCCAAAGCGCCAAAGACAAAGGTGATAGCGGCCGTGGCGATAAAGGCAGTGTTGATGGTGGGCAGGTCGTAGTTGGCAAGGCCAAACGACGCGGTCAGGCCAAAGGTACTCGCAAAGATTACGTAGCCCACAAGGGACAAGCCCACGGACTGCTTGCTGGCGGCGGCCGACATCATGACCATGCCGACGATGGTCAAAATAAACGAGCCAAAGACCAGCGGCAAGGCGGCGCCGCTCATCATCATGCGCGCAAACGACATGGTGCTCGTAAAGTAGGCGCCGGCGCCCATGGCGCAAAAGCCCAAGAAGATCAGGGCAGACATGGCGAGATTGTACGCGCGCGGCGACATCTCCTTGGCGCGGCTTGCGCCGGTCTCGACGGGGCCGTTCTGATAGCCCTGGATATCGTTCATAGGTTCGTCCTTTCAAAAAGCGCCACAAATAACGGCGCAGTAGCTGACAAGATTCCTGTCATTGTACCCGAATGCCGTACGTCCTTACCCACGGCGCTCGCCCTCGAGCGTACGGTCGAATGCCCACACCCACCAACGCATCAGATGGGCCTGCGAGCCATCTGGTCGTTCGCGCGTCTGGTCCTCCAGATACAACTCGGTCGCATGACCGCCAAAACGGACCCTATAGGTTGCCGTACGAATGCCGTGAACCGTCAGGCCAAACCCAGTGGTCGAGACAATCTCGTCAATCGTAAAGCAACGACCGTCGACCCAGCAGACGGTGACCGGCACAACCTGTCCGCCCGCGAGGATGCGAGCCACGACGTCCACATACTGCTTGTGCACGCGTCGAGTTTTGCCATCTGTCTGTCGATATTCCATGCCCCCTATTATCGAACGCATGTTTGCATGTTGTAAAGCGAACAGACTGTGGTTTTTGGAGTGTCGTAGCAATCGCGCGTGTCCGCATGGCGTGATAGCAAAAAGAACACCCACGGTCAACAGGGCTAATATTCAATTTTAGTGCCAAAAAATTACTTCTCCCATCAGAACTCGGCAAAGAAACCCGCAGGAGGTGATACGATTTATCATGTTTTTGTAACGTGTCTGCAAACTTCGAGAAAGCCCATATATGGACGTAACGTTCTCAACCTTCCTCGGCCAAATTGTGTCGAACCCAGTCCTTGCCGTCACCGTGATCCTCGCGTTGGGCGCCATCTTCGTCAACGGATGGACCGACGCGCCCAACGCCATCGCGACCTGCGTCACTACGCGTTGCATGCCCGCCCGCGCCGCCATTCTCATGAGCGCCGCATTCAACTTCCTCGGCGTGCTCATCATGACGCACTTTAACGCGAGCGTCGCCAATACCATCTCGCATATCGTTGACTTTGGCGGAAACAGCACCATGGCGCTCGCCTGCCTGTGCGCGGCGCTCTTCTCCATCGTCGTCTACGGCGCCACGGCATCGCGTTTTGGCATCCCCACCTCGCAAAGCCACAGCCTTATCGCCGGCCTGACCGGTGCCGCTATCGCCCTCGGCGGCGCGAGCAGCGTCAACGTCCACGAGTGGATGAAGGTCATCTACGGCCTGGCGCTCTCCATCGGCCTGGGCTTTGTCATGGGCTGGGTCCTGTGCAAGCTCGTCTCGATTCTTTTCGCCGCCGCCAACAGGCGACGTGCCAACGTCTTCTTTAAATACGCTCAGATCGCGAGTGCCGCGGCCATGAGCTTCATGCACGGCGCGCAGGATGGACAGAAGTTCATCGGCGTGCTCTTTTTAGGCGTGGCCTTTGCCAGCGGCCAGACGAGCGTCGGCGATGCCGGCATCCCCATCTGGATTATGCTGCTATGCTCGGCCACCATGGGCATCGGCACCAGCGTGGGCGGCGAGCGCATCATCAAGTCCGTTGGCCAGAGCATGGTCAAGCTCGAAAAGTACCAGGGCTTCTCCGCCGACCTGGCGGGCGCCGCGAACCTGCTGCTTGCCACCCTTACCGGCATCCCCGTGTCCTCCACGCACATCAAGACCTGCGCCATCATGGGCGTCGGTGCCGTCAAACGCCTCTCGGCCATCAACTTCGGCGTCGTCAAGGACATGATGTTCACCTGGTTCTTCACCTTCCCCGCCTGCGGACTCATCAGCTTTGTCATGGCCAAGCTGTTCATGATGTTCATCTAGTCAAACCGAACGTCCATCCGGACCGTAACACCTCGCCCACCCGTCTTCGCCTCGAAAGGACCCACTCATGGCAAAGAAACCCGATTCGTTCTACTTTGACAACTACGTCGCCTGCGCCGACCTCGCCGTCCAGGCCGCCGAGCTGCTTACCAAGATTTTCGAGAACTTCGATCCCGCAAAGATTCACGATATGCTCGACAAGATGCATGCGATCGAGCATGCGGCCGACAAGAAGCACCATGAGCTTGAGGACGCCCTGCTCACCGCCTTTATCACCCCGCTTGAGCGCGAGGATCTGGACCTGATGAGCTGCTCGCTCGACACCGTGCTCGACCGCATCGAGGGCGTCGTGCAGCGCGTCTACTTCACCAACATCCAGAGCATCCATCCCGATGCCATCGTGATCGCCCACAAGGTGACCGACGCCTGCTGCGCCATGAAGGACCTTATGGTCGAGCTTCCCAACTACCGCAAGTCCAAGACTCTGCGCGAACTCGTCATCCAGATCAACACCATCGAGTCCGAGGCTGACGAGCTCTATATCAACGCCATGCGTAACCTGCACGTTAACGGCAAGGACCCGCTCGAGGTCATCGCCTGGCGTGACGTGTACGCCTTCCTGGAGTACTGCGCCGACTGCTGCGAGAATGTGGCCGATGTCGTGGATTCGATTGTCATGAAGAACAGTTAATTGGGGGTACGTGTCCCGGCGGCGAAGGGCCGGCCACGGTTTGCTTTCTCACTCCGGCTGCTTTGCAGAGTCGTTCGAAAGTAAACCGTGGCCGGCCCTTCGCCTTACGTACCACCATTGGGAACTTTGGCTGATAGATTTAGCGCGATGGGGGTTTGGCTGAAGGGACCTTTGGTATCCGTTCGGACACTTTGGCCCTTGATGAGCGTTTGGCTGATTGCTGCTTTGGGTACTCTTTGGGTTACTTTTGGTTTGTTTGATTTTTAATTTTAGGAGGGCTTGTATGTCTTATTTGGATCTGGCTCGTGGTCGGTATTCTTGTCGTTCTTTTGAGGACCGTTCTGTTGAGCAGGCTGTGGTGGATGCCATTGTTGAGGCTGGGCGTATTGCTCCTTCTGCTTGTAATAATCATCCAGCCCGTGTGATGGTGCTGGATACGCCTGAGCTGTTGGAGAAGGCTGCTGCTTGTCAGCCTCGGTTTGCTCGTGATGGGTCTATCTTTGGAGCTCCGCTTGTCTTCCTTATTTGCAGCGTTACCGATGATGCTTGGGTGCGCCCGTATGACCAGATGAATTCCAGTGAAATCGATACGTCCATCGTGTGCGACCAGATGATGATGGAGGCCACCGAGCAGGGCCTGGGAACGTGCTGGGTATGCCATTTTAAGCCTGAGGTGGCACAGGAGCAGTTCAATCTGCCCAAGGGCGTCTATCCCTATCACATGCTCGTCTGTGGCTATCCCGCCGACCACATCGCCGATCCCGAGCATCGCGAGGCCCGCACTATTCCCCTCTCCAACTTCCTCCTCAAGTAGTTTTTAGACATACCTTAAAATCTACCTTTTACCACGCGCCCTTCGCCGAGTTCTGTCCTATCGCATGCAGAGCTCGGCGTTTTGTTTCCCAACCCGTATACAGCCACAAAAAAGGAGCCCGCAGGTGCGAGCTCCTCTTACGGACACTAGATTGTAGTTCTGGTGTTAGTCCAGGTCGTCGGCGGCAAAGTTGTCGATCGGGGCGAAGGGATCGGCCACGGGGACAACCGGATCGGCGACGGGCAGCGGCTCGGCGGCGGGAACGGTCACCGCGGGAGAAGCGGCAGAACCGACCGGCGTGGAGGCCATGAGGTCGGCCGGGAAGGAGTTCTGGGCGTCGTCCATAAAGTGCTGGATGAGCTTGAGATACTCGGCCTTGAACTCCTCGCGGGAAGCCTTCAGACGGTCGATTTCCTCGAGCTCGGCCTGCTTCTCGGTCAGAGCCTGGCGGATAACCTCGCGGGCCTTGGCGTCAGCCTCGTTGCGGATGCGATCAGCGTTCTCGTTGGCGTCGTTGACAATTGCCTCGGCGGTCTGCTGGGCAGCGATCAGGGCAGCGGAGATCTGACGCTCCTGAGCGGAGAAGTCGGGTGCGGGAGCGGCCACAGGAGCAGCGGGAACGGCCTGAGCGGCGGTATCCTGGGCCTGGGCAAGCTGAGCCTGCGCGTCGGCAAGCTGCTGCTCGGTGGCGGTCAGGCGACCCTTAAGATCAACGATCTTGGCAAGCATAGCGTCAACCTCGGAGGACAGCGTCTCCAAGAAGACGTCGACCTCGGCAGGATCGTAGCCACGCTTGGCCTCAGAGAAAGTCTGAGCCTGGATGTCTGCAGGGGTAATAGCCATAACAAGTCTCCTTTTTCATCGCCTCGGCGCTACACGCCCGACGTAAGTTACTAAGTCAGTTCTATACGAGTATACCTATAAGAAGCTGCAGAATCAGCCTCTGCACCAACTGCAACGCAATAATCGCAACGACCGGCGAAAAATCAACGCCGCCCATCGGCGGGATAAACCGACGAAAGAGGTTGAGCCACGGGCCGCAGACGCTATCGAGCACTGCAGCGATATCCTGCAGCAGGCCGCCCTGCTTCATGGGAATCCACGTCATAAAGCAATAGACCACGATGAGCGTGGAGTAGAAGTTGAACAGCGTGTTGACCAGCTGGACAATGGTGTAGATGTTGATGAGAATCTCCTCGTCTTGGGTTTACTTAAGGTAGCCGTCGGCACGAAGCTTCTTGAGGTCCGAATCCTTAACCTCGCAGCCGGCGGGCAGCACCATGAATACGCGATCGCCCACTTCTTTGACCGTGGCGCCCAGGCCACAGGCAAAGCCATAGCTAAAGTCCAGGACGCGCTTGGCGACCTCGGTGCGAACGCCAACAAAAATCAGTGCAACAGGCTGCTTGGTGCGCACACGACGGACAACCGTCTCGACGTCGTCATAGCTCTCGGGACGCAGGACATAGGCAGGCAGCTGCGGCGTGGCGTTGATGATGTTGCTCGCATAGGCCGAGGCGTCGCTCGGCGCAGAAGCGGGCGCAGGTGCCGCGGCGCGAGCACGGGCGCTCTCGGCATAGCTCGACGGCGTGTCGTAGGCGCCGGGACGATAGCCACCCGCGACAGTATCCTGCGAACGCGACGGCGGATTGTACGTCGTTGCATGACGCGAGTCATCGCCGACCAGCTGTCCGGAACGCGTGTACACGGCCACCGACTCGGCCTCACCGCGGCGCGTCTGGCCCAGCAGGCCGTTGCTCGGCTCATCCTGGGTATAGAAGCCCTCGCCCGAGGCACCGCTGTAGCCGCCGCCCTGATAGCCGTCGTCGTAGCCGTCATCGTAGCCGTAGTCGTCGTCCTGGCCATAACCCTGGTCATAACCCTGCTGGCCGCCCAGGTGCATCTTATTTTTAATCTCGTCAAGGAAGCCCATGGTTGTGTCCTCTCGCGGTTTAGTGCAGGCACCCCGATAATCAGTGCGCACTTCAGAGCCTTATTTTACTGCAAACTCCGGGCTAAATACTACCCTGCCCAGGCGAACGAGCGTAGAGCCCTCCTCAAGGGCAGGCTCAAAGTCCTCGCTCATGCCGCAGGAAAGCTCAGGCAGGTTCAAATCGGGATGCGCCGCCTCCAGCTCATCCCTCAGCTCACGAAGCCCCGCAAAGGTGCGGCGTGCCACATCCTTATTCCCCCGGGGCGCCATAGTCATAAGCCCCTGTACGCAAATTCCCTCAAGTTCCGCAAGCTCACCCGCGGCGGCGCGAATCTCATCGGGCGAAAAGCCTCCCTTCGACTCCTCACCACTCACATTGACCTCGATGAGCACACACTGGGGGCCGGCGAGCTCGCCTGCCTCAATCTTGCGGACAGCACGGCTCGAGATCGCCTGCGCCAGATGCAGCGAACCCACCGAGTGAATCAGCTCGGCTGAGCCCAGCACCGCATTGATCTTATTGGTCTGCAGGTTGCCGATCATATCGAAGCGCACCTCGGGCAGCTCCGGATGCTCCGCCAGACCCGTGAGCTTGCGAACCAGCTCCTGCGGGCGGTTCTCGGCAAAATTGCGATACCCCGTCTGGATGGCGGCAACGGTCTCATCGACACCAACGGTCTTGGACACGGCAATGAGGCGCGCGGCGTCGTGGGGGCGGCCCGCGCGATCGAGCGCCGCATAAAAACGTTCCAGAATCTGCTCGCGGCGAGCGCGCATCAAGTCCAAATAGTTATCCATTGCCAATCGCCTCCGCTGACAGCCAAACAAGTAGTCCCATGCTAACGCAAGAGCGCGGCCCCGCATGTGCAAGGCCGCGCTCACTTAGGTATTTACAATCTTTCGACGAACGGGGTCACTTACTCCTCGTCGTCCTCGCCATCGTCCTCGTCCTCAAGATGATCGAGCAGGTAGCGAAGACCCTCGCTGACCTCGTTAGCGGGCACCTTGGCAACGTAGCGAGCGTCGACGGCGGGCCTCATGATAACACCCTCGCCCGAAGGCACGCGCATGCTCTCGAGCTCATCCTCGTCCACACGGGCGATATCGCCGGCGTTCATACGCTGACCAGTCAACAGGAAGGTCAGACGGCAAGCGGCATCGATGGAAATCGAAGCGATGCGATCGAGGTAGCGCGAAACCATGATAGCGCGGCGCAGGTCGTCATAGTTGCTGTCGTCGTCCATAAAGTCGCCCGTATCCATACGATTAAAGGTGCGGAAGAACTTCTCGTAGGCGGCGTGCACCGGCTCGTCCTCGACGGCCAAGTTGCAGATGATGGACATGTCATTGGTGACGAGCGCAGAAAGCGAAGAGCCCAGCACCTGGTAAACAGCTTCGGCCTCGGCCTCAACCGTACCGACGAGCTCCTGGGGCAGCGAGATGTCGGCCTTGACCATGTGACGCGTGGCGCGGCAGATCTGGCGAACCTTATCGGTCATGCGCTGCAGGTTAAAGTCGACGTAGATAATCGTCTGCAGCAAGCGGAAGTCGGAGGCGACCGGCGACTGCGTGGCGATCAGGTTGTAGCACACGGCCTCCAAGTTGGCGCAGCGCGCGTCAATCGAAAGCGTGCGCTTCTTGGTCTTGGTGGCGAGCTTGCGGTCGTCGGTCACATAGGCCTTAACGGCATCGTGGAGGGCCAGATCGACGGCCTCGTAGATGCTCAGCATCTCGTGGCGGGCCTCGATGAGCTGACGGGAAAACAGTTTACGCATGGTTCACTCCAATCAGTTGGGTGCGGTCATGCCGCCCGCACAGTGAATACGCACCGGACCAGGTCCGATCGGCTTGGGACTAGTCGCACCGATCAGCCAAAGCGGCCGGTGATATAGTCTTCCGTCCGCGAGTCCACCGGGCTGGTGAAGATCGCGTCGGTTTGACCATACTCGATGAGCGTGGCAGGTTCACCGGCAACTTCCTGCAAGAAGAATGCGGTGTAGTCGCTGATACGAGCTGCCTGCTGCATTGAATGCGTGACGATGATGATCGTCATCTCGGGCGCCAGCTCGGCCATCAAATCCTCGACCTTAGAGACGGACGTGGGGTCGATGGCGGAGCAGGGCTCGTCCATCAGGAGGACATCGGGTTGCACCGCAAGCACGCGCGCGATGCACAGACGCTGCTGCTGACCGCCCGAGAGCGCCAAACCATCCTTGTTGAGCTGATTGGATACCTCTTTCCAGAGGTTGGCGCGCTTGAGCGATTCTTCCACGATGTCATCGAGGTCGCTTTTGCTAGTCACGCCCTGCAGACGAGGGCCAAAGGCGACATTCTCGTAGATGGATTTGGGAAACGGGTTGGGCTGCTGAAAAATCATGCCCACGCGGCGACGGAGGTCGACCGGGTCGACGCCCTCGGCATAGATATCGTTGCCGTCGAGCGTCATGGTGCCCTCGACGCGCGTACCCTCGATCAGGTCATTCATGCGGTTGATGCAGCGCAAAAACGTCGACTTGCCGCAGCCCGAAGGGCCAATGAAGGAGGTGATGGCGTTTTTGGCGATGTTGAGGTCGAGCCCCGTCAGCGCATGAAAGTCACCGTACCAAAAGTTGAAATCCTTGGCCGTAATGGCCGCTTGCTCCAGCGTGGGAGCGGACTGATAAACGGACATGGGACTCCTTAACTAGCGACGCTTGCGCGACAGGAAGCGCGCAAACAGGTTGAAGGCCAGAATGATCACCATCAGCAAGAGCGCGGTGCCGTAGGCTGCGTTCATGTTGATGCCGTCGTTGGCAAGCAGGTACAGGTGAACGGTCATGGGGCGGCCGGAATCGAGCGGCGAGATAGGTAGATTGATGGCCTGGCCCATGGTGTAGAGCACCACGGCGGTCTCGCCAATGGCACGGCCGATGGCAAGGACAATGCCCGTGGCAATACGGCCAAAGGCAGAAGGAAGCACGATCTTGGAGACAACCTGCCACTTGGTGGCGCCCAGGCCATACGCGCCCCAACGGATATAGCGCGGAACGGCGCGAATGGCCTCTTCGGTGGTGCGCATGACGATGGGAAGCATCAAGAGCGCAAGCGCCAGAGCGGCCGAGACCATCGAAAGGCCCAGACCCATAGCCTCGACAAACAAGGCGTAGCCAAACAGGCCCATAACGATGGAGGGCACCGAGGCCAAAGCGTCAGCAGCGTAGCGAATGAGCTCGACGATCTTGCCCTGCTTGGCGTACTCGGCCAGATAGACGGCTGCCAGCACAGCGATCGGCGTGCAGATAAGCATGGCGAGCGCCGTCACATAGACGGTCGAGACGATCGTGGGCCAAATACCGCCCTCGGCGTTGACGCCCTGGGGCCAACCGAAGATAAAGTCGAGCGAGATGTGTGGCAGGCCGTTGATGACCACGTAGGCGATGATAGCGACCAGCACCAGCGTGGTGATGTATGCCGCGGCACGGAACACGCCAAGCATGATCTTGTTGGACAGGTCCTTGTTGATGCGGCCCTTCTTGCCGTGGGAAAGGGCACGCTTGATGCGCTCGCGCGACGAGGTCGTATCGACCGTCGTGTCAACGGAATCGGACATAGCCTACCCCCTCTTCTTCTTGGAAACCAGGCGGACGATGCCCACCAGCGTGGCGGAAATGATAAACAGGACCACGCCCATGCCGAACAGCGCCGAGCGATGCAGACCCGAGGAATAGCTCATGTCGAGCGCAATCTGGCTCGTGAGCGTCGAGATGGGGCTCGCAATGCTGTCGGGAATAACCGGGGCGTTACCCACGACCATGAGCACGGCCATGGTCTCGCCGATGGCACGGCCCATACCCAGCACGATGGCATCCACGATACCCAGCTTGGCGGCAGGTAACACGACCTTATAGATAGTCTGCCACTTGGTGGCGCCCATGGCATACGATGCCTCGCGAATGCCCATGGGAATGGAATTGAGAGCATCGATGGTAAGCGTCGTGATGGTGGGCACGATCATAATGGCGAGCACGAACCACGCCGTCAGCGCGCCAAAACCAAGACCGCCGGTCAGTTGTGCGATAAACGGGCGGATGATGATCATGCCAAAGAAGCCATAGATGATAGAAGGGATGCCGGCCAACAGGTCAACGGCAGGGCTGATGAGCTTGCGCACGCGCTTGCTGGCGATCTCGACCAGATACACGGCCGTGCCCACGCCTAGGGGCACACCCATGGCGAGCGCGCCGACGGTCACCAGACCCGAGCCGGCAAGCAGCGACACGATGCCGTAGTGACCCTCAGAGGGCGCCCACGTAAAGCTAAAGAAGTCCGCCAGACCGATGTCGGTAAAGACGGGCAGCGCCGAGTACGTGGTAAAGACAAAAATCAGGATGACGGTAACAACCGCCAAGAACGCGCAGGCAAAGAAGATCCACTGCAGCGCCTTCTCCTTGATATAGGTGCTGCGCGATACGAGCGCCAGCTCGCGCTTCTTGGGCGCCTGACCATTCTGCTCAGTCTGGGAGTTTTCCTGTGCTTCCATGCTACTCACTCCCCTTCTCGTCGTTGGTGACGGGGATAAAGCCCGCCTCGCGAATCTGCTTGTCCATCTTTTCGGACGTCACATAGTCGATGTAATCCTGCGCCTGCTGCGAAGGCGCACCCTTCACAAAGAAGTAAAGGTCGCGTGAGATGGGATAGCCGCCGCTCGCGACCGTCTTCTCGGACGCCTCAACATGATTGACCGAGACGGCCTTGACCGAGGTCTTGGCGTTGAGGCTATCGACGAAGCCCAGCGAAATGTAGCCAATGGCACCGTGCGAACGAGATACCACGTCGCGCACCTGGCCCGTGCCCGAAAGAACGGCCGAGCGGCGATCGAACGGGGTGCCGTCCATCACGATGGTGCGGAATGCTTCACGCGTGCCGGATGCCTCGTCTCGGTTGATGACCTGAATCTTCAGGTCCTCGCCACCGACCTCTTTCCAATTAGTAATCTTGCCGGCATAGATATCGCGGAGCTGCTCGGTCGAGAGGTTATCGACCGGGTTATCGTCGTTCACGATGACCGCGATACCGTCGTGGGCAATGACGATGGGAGTCAGGCCCAGATCCTGTTCGTCGGCATTGAGTCCACGGGAGGAGCTGGCGATATCGGCCGTGCCAGCGCTGACGGCTTCGATGCCAGCGGAAGAGCCCAAACCGGAAACGAGCACGTCGATGCCAGTCTCCTCCTTAAAGCCCTCTGCCGCAATCTCGGCGATAGGAAGGCAGGTCGTGGAGCCGGCCACGGTAATGGAAGAGGTAGAAGATCCCGAAGAACAGGCGCACAGCGTAAGCGTAAGCACAGCGGCGCTCAGGACCGATACGATCTTTCTCATAGCATCACGCCAATCGCGGCATGGCGCCCACAGGTGCCGTCCTCGTTACGGTAGGAATAAAAGCGGTCGTTCTGACGCACAGTCGAAAGCTGGGTATCCACGATATTATCCGCGTCCACACCGATATCTACCAACGCCTCACGAATGGCGGCAGATAGATCGAGCATGCGAGAAGCGCCCGCATCGATGCACGAAAACTCGGCGGCAAAGCGGTCCATGAGTTCCTGGGATACCTCATATTCGTCAGCCAAGATATGGGGGCCGATATAGGCGGAAACGTCGCTCGCATCGCAGCCGGCAGCATCGCAAAGCGCCTGGCACGCCTTGGCAGAAATACGTGCAATCGTGCCCTTCCAACCGGAGTGCACCACGGCAAACCCGCCGGGGGCCACCAGCACCACGGGAACGCAGTCGGCAAAGCAGAGCAGCACGGGCACGTCATGGGCCGTACAGACGATGGCATCGCAGCCCTCAGCAATCTGCTCGCGAACAGCCTCAAGATCGTCGGCGCCGTTCGAAGTCACCGTAACGATATGGTCACCATGTACCTGATTGGGCACGAGCAGATTATGCTCGCACTCAGTGGCACCCATAGCTTCGAGCGCTCGACGACGATTTTCTTGAACAGCAAAGGGGTCATCGCCTACATGCGAGCCCAGGTTGAGCGAGGAGTACGCATCTTCAGAAACGCCACCGGTGCGCTCGGTAAAGGCAAAACGGACATCGGATGTCGCGCCCTCCACCAACGTAACTCCATCATGGTCGACACGCGAAACGTTGTCCGCACGTGCTGCCATACTAAAGCCTCCTAATAACACAAGTACCGCGGCGTCGCCGCGCAGTCCGCGTTTATACGGCTGTCATACTTCCTTAAAAGGATACCCGCAGCGGTAGGGACCAAACGTAAAGGGAACGTAAGGAGATTGGAGGCTTTCGTTTACAAACGAGAAACAAAACGGGGTGCATCCAAATGGACACACCCCGTGCAGGTCGTTGAGAAAAACGAACTAGAAGCTACCGCGCTTCAGGAAGTCGGGAAGCTCGAACTGGTCGTTGCCAAAGTTGGGCAGCTCGGTACCACCGACGTTGCGGGTCGGAGCGGCCTGAGCCGGGCTGGCAGCCGGAGCGGTGCGCTGCGGCTCAGCGGAGGCAGCGGCCTTGCTCTGAGACTGCTGAGCAGCAAAGAGCTCATCCTGACGGTTGACGTTGGAGTCGGAGAAGCCCGTAGCGATGACGGTGATACGCACCTGATCGCCCAGGGACTCGTCGACAACGGTACCGAAGATGATGTTGGCCTCGGGGTCGACGGCGTTGGCGACAACGTCGGCGGCGTCGCTGATCTCCTGGATGCCCAGGTCCTTGGAACCGGCGATGGAGAGCAGCACGCGCGTGGCGCCATCGATGGAGCTCTCGAGCAGCGGGCTGGAGATGGCCTGCTGGGCAGCGTCGACGGCACGAGTATCCCCAGAAGAGGTACCGATACCCATCATGGCGGTACCGGCCTGCTTCATGATGGTCTTAACATCGGCGAAGTCCAGGTTGATGATACCGGGGACGGTGATGAGGTCGGTGATGCCCTGGGTGCCCTGGGAAAGGACGCCATCGGCAATCGCGAAGGCCTCGAGCATGGTGGTCTTCTTCTCGGCGATGTCGAGCAGCTTATCGTTAGGAATGACGATCATGGTGTCGACGCAATCGGAGAGGGTCTTGATGCCCTCCTCGGCGCTCTTCTTACGCTTGCGGCCCTCGAAGGTGAAGGGCTTGGTCACGACGGCGACGGTCAGTGCGCCGACCTCGTTCATCGCGATATCGGCAACGATGGGAGCAGCGCCGGTACCGGTGCCGCCGCCCTCGCCGCAGGTGATAAACACCATGTCGGCGCCAGCGAGCGCCTCGGCGATGTCGTCGCGGGACTCATCGGCAGCCTTGCGGCCAACCTCGGGATTGGCGCCGGCGCCCAGGCCGCGGGTAAGGTCGGTGCCGATGTGCACCTTGATATCGGCATCAGAGATCGCTAGTGCCTGAGCATCGGTGTTGATGGCAACAAACTCGACGCCGCGGATGCCCTCTTCGATCATTCGATTGACCGCGTTGGTACCGCCGCCGCCGACGCCGACCACCTTAATGACGGCAAGGTAGTTGTTGATCTCTGTCTCGTGCATGTCGGTCCTCCGAACAAAGGTTATAGCCATAGCATGGGTCGACCCCTGCGCACATTAACCTTCAGGTTGAAAGTAAATGCAAAGGTAAACCGTATTATGTTTGCACATTATGAACGTATCAGTCAAATAATTGACCGTGAAAACCAAACAAACCAGATAAACGGCGTGGTATGGCCCCTCAACAAAGCATCAACCAGCGCTACGAGGTCGGAGCATTCCTAAATGTGTAGTTGCCCGGAGAGCGCACATTGATATACGTTACGCCCTCTACCTGCGAAAGCAACTTGGTGACTACGCGCTCCTTCTTGGCGATATCGTCCGAATCGCCCAGCGACACCTCAATGCCGTTATTGAGGTTTGCCGAGATGGCTTCGACCGAAGGCGTGGAAATATCCTTGACTTGTCCCAAGAACTCGCTCGAAAAACCACGCACATAATCCAGGCCGGCCTTAACGGCTTTGGAGTTCACCGCCTGGCCGGAAACCGGAGCGACATCCGCCGAGACATCAGTCAACAACACCGCGCCATAATGCTTGGCGAGCGCCAGCGCGGCATCGATTCCGGTCAAGGTATTTGAGCCCTGCCCTGTCGTGATGACGTTGCCCTGGTCGTCCACTTCGACCGACGTCGACAGCGGGGCGATCCAGGTGTCATCATCCCCGATGGCCCAGGCAAGGTCATCGGAGCTGATATAGGCAATTGCGATGACCTTGCGCTCCATCGGCGTAATGATGAGCGTATGCGGGAACTGACGCTGGACATCCACGCCCGAGACCCACGGGTTCTGCTTGAGGTCCTCGGTAATCTGGTCGGGATCGACGTTAAAAAGCGACGTTCCCTCGGGCAAGTCGATCAGCTGGATAGCATCGTGCTTCGTCACATGCTCGCTGCCTTGAATCTGAATATCAGTGGCAGTAAACAGTCCAGAGTTGATCACCACGATGGCAACGACGACGAGCACGGCCAAGACGGCCAGAACGCCGCCCACGATTTTGCCTTTGCCTGTAACGACAGAAGCGGCGTCTGATGTTTTATTTGCCATCGCTCCAAGTGAAGATAACGGGTTGAAACCTTTTTTACTCGAAGGCTTCTTGGCGGTAGCCGGCACCGATGTCAGCAAGCGCGGTTTCGATGCGCCCAGCGTGAGACCTGGACGCGCCGCTTTAGTTCCCGTCGAGGGCTTGGGAGCTGCCATGGGACGGGCAGGCTTGGCGCCCATAACAGGCTTTGACGTCACCGAGGGACGCGAGGACTTTTTTGCGGCCGGACGATTACCGAGCTGCGAGCCGACGACCGGACGACTGGTCTGTCGAGCATGCCCGACAGACTTAGAGTGCGCGACGGTATTGCGTTGAGGTTTGGCAGGCGCGCCGGAACGCCCTCCGGCGCGGCGGAAGGTGGGTTTCGATGCTCTAGAAGCCGAGGAATTTAACTTCCGGTCTGAGCTCGATGCCATACGCCTCCCTCACCTTTCCGTGCACATGTCTGATAACCGCGGCAACGTCATCGGCCGAGGCAGTTCCGTTATTAACGATAAAATTAGCGTGAACGGGCGAAACTTCCGCGCCGCCAATCGAAAAACCCTTTAATCCACAATCCTCGATAAGCTTGCCCACACTCGCATCGGGCGGGTTACGAAAGACCGACCCGCAGGATGCGCGACCCATGGGCTGCGTACGCTTGCGCCTCGTCAGGTACCGCTCCATGCGCTCGCGAATGTCGGCCTTGGGCGCCGGTTTAAGCTTGAACACGCACTCGAGGATGATCTCATTGCGGGGAAGGCTACATTCGCGGTAGTCCCAAGTGATCTCGGACCCCGCATAATGCTTGATACCGGATGCCGGGTCAAACGTTACGACATCCTCAACCAGCGAGCCAATCCACTCGGTCCGTGTGCCGGCATTCATGGATATCGCACCGCCGACCGAACCAGGAATGCCAACGGCAAACTCAAGGCCCGAGAGGCTACGCGACAGGGCATCGTTGACCAGGCGCGCAAACATCACGCCCGCACCGACCGTCAGCGTACAACCGTCATCGGCAACAACCGTGCGCTGAAACTCACGTCCGAGCGAAATGACGGCACCGCGATAACCGCCATCGGCAACCAGCAGATTGGAGCCCTTGCCGATGATGACCCACGGCACCTGCTCGCGATCGAGCACCGCCACGGCGCGGCGGAGGGCATGATAGCTATGGCACGTCACAAAGAGGTCGGCCTTGCCGCCGATACGATAGCTCGTATGACGCGCAAGGCGCTCGTCCTCGATCACATCCGTGTCGATCATGCCCGAGAGCGCCATGACGGCGTTAAACAGACCCATTAGACTTAAGCGTCTTTCTTGGCAGTCAGATACTCAATGAACTCGGGACCGACGGTCGTAACGTCGCCGGCACCCATGGTGAGCAGCAGGTCGCCCTCGCCCACCATCTGCTCGAGCTCCTGATTGAGCTCAAGACGGCTGGAGCAGTACACGACCTCTTTGCCAGGATGCTTGGCGCGCACGGTATCGGCGAGCATCTTAGAGGTGACACCCGGAATGGGCATCTCGCCAGCCGAGAACACATCAATCAGCAGCAGTTTATCGGCATTGGCAAATGCATCGGCAAAGTCGTCGCACAGGGCCTGCAGGCGCGAATAGCGGTGCGGCTGGAACACGACATCGACGTGCTTGTAGCCCAGCGAGGAAGCGGCAGCAAGCGTCGCCTTGATCTCGGTGGGGTGATGGCCGTAATCATCGACCACGGTGATGCCATCGATATCGCCCACGTGGGTAAAGCGACGGCGGACGCCCTCAAAGCTCGAGAGCGCCTTGGCGGCGGCGTCGATGTCAAGGCCCAGGACATGGGCGACGGTGAGCACCGCCGTGGCGTTGAGCATGTTGTGGCGACCGGGGTTGCTCTTGATCTCCACAGCGTGCTCAGTGCCGTCCTCAAAGCGAACGATAAAGTCACTCTGGATGCCCTTGACATCCGGGTGCACGCAGACGATGTCGTTGCTCTCGGCAAAGCCGTAGGAAAGCACGTGACGGCCCGTCGACTTGGCGAGCTCGACCAGATGCGGGTCCTCGCCGCAGACGATGACGGTGCCGTCCTCGCCCACCAGGCTCATGAATTTGGCGAAAGTTGCCTCGATCTCCTCGATACCCGAGTAGTGATCGAGGTGGTCGGCCTCGACGTTGGTCACAATGACCACGTTGGGGTTCAGGAACAGGAAGGAGCTGTCGGACTCGTCGGCCTCGGCGACAAAGTAGTCGCCCGAGCCGTTCTTGCCGTTCGTGTCATAGCCCTCGACGATGCCGCCGATCAAGAAGCTCGGATCCAGACCCATGCGGTCGAGCATGGTGGCGCACATCGAAGACGTGGTGGTCTTGCCATGCGTGCCGGCAACAGCGACGGTGGTGTAGCCGTGGCCCAAAGCAGAGAGCATCTTGGCACGGGGCCACACGGGAATACCCAGCTCGCGAGCGCGCACGAGTTCAGGGTTGGACTCCGGAATAGCGGTGGACACAACAACCACGTCGGGCTTGACCTCGTCGATCGTGGCGGCCTCATGGCCCACATGCACCTTCACACCAGCGCGGGTAAGCTGGCGGATATAACGTGACGTCTTAAGGTCGGAGCCGGTAACGGCATAACCGCGCTCGTGCAGAACGAGGGCGATGCCGCTCATGCCGGCGCCGCCGATACCGATAAAGTGGGCGCTCTTAAACTCGGGCGCGGAGGTTGCAGTCTGGGAATCAGCCATGTGCTCGTGTACTCCTTGCGTAAACACTGCCTGTAACCCGTTAACTGTACCGCACCTACCGCATCAGCGCGAGGGCGACCGACGATATCCCGTCTAACTAACGCAAACCCTCTACCGCATCCGCCAGAAGAGCGGCGGCCCTATCCTGAGCCAGACCACGTGCCGCCTGACGCATGGCGTCGCGTGCCGCCGCGTCATCGACCAGGTGCAGCAGCTCATCGGCAAAGGCAGAACCGCCGATATCGGCATCGGCACAGAGCACGCCTGCCCCGGCGTCGACCAGATAACGGGCATTGGTGGTTTGGTGGTCGGCCGTCGCATGCGGGTACGGCACGAGCACCGAGGGCACGGCGAGCGCAGCGATCTCGGCCACGCTCGATGCGCCCGAACGCGATAGCACCAAATCGGCAGCAGCCAGCATGTCGCCCATGTTGTCGATGTAAGGCTGGACGCGGTAACGCTTCGCCTCCTCGGGCGTCAGCGCCAAAGCGCGCTCGGTTTCCTCAAAGCCGTCGGCACCCGTCGAATGCAACACATAGAGGTTCTTGCGCGAAAGCAGCTCGTTTTTGAGCGAAGCCACGCGCTCGTTGAGGTGCTGGGCGCCAAGTGAACCGCCAAAGACGAGCAGCAGCGTAGCGTCCTCGGGAACGCCAAGTGCCTTGCGGCCGCGAGCGCGATCGCCCTCGATCACCGAGCGACGTACGGGGTTGCCGGTCATGAGCACGTGGTCAGGGTCACCTTCGCGCTCAAAGACCGAACGCGCTGCCGGCACCGAGATGCACACGCGAGCGGCGTGGGAGTTCATCATCTTGTTGGCCAGGCCCGGAACAGAGTTCTGCTCATGCAGCAGATACGGAACGCCTGCGCCCTTGCACCACCCCAGCAACGGAACCTCGACATAGGCACCAAAACCGATGGCGGCATCGGGCTTGCCGACCTTTGAGAAATGACTGGCGAGCGCACGCTTGGCCTTGTTGACACGCCACAGCGAGGTCAGCGCCGTCCAAGGACGGGAGCGGTCGAAGCCCGTAACCGTAATGGGCACAAAATCAAACCCAGCCTCGGGGACCAGACGACCCTCGAGCTTGCGCGACTGGCCCACGAACACAACGTGGTGGCCACGGTCACGCAGCTCTTCGGCCAAGGCGAGCGCGGGGTTGATATGCCCTGCCGTGCCGCCGGCTGCAATAGCAACGGTCATCTTATCGGTCATGGTAGTCCCTTCGTACACGCGGTCCCTGGTCGTCGGTGCGCAAACGCGCCGACGGGTCCGAGTTCAAATCGATTCGATTATATCCGCCGCCCGCATTGCGAGGAGTTGGGCGCTGCGGACGACCTTGCGGCGCCGTTCGCTGACGCGGACGGGCTGCCGGCTCGGTCGCAGAGCCATCCAGAACGGTAAAGCCGTTACGCGAAGACCGCTCGCCGCGCACGTGGGGCACGCCGGCGGTACTCTCATCCATAACGGCAAAGCTCTCGCGGCGACGGTCGTACTCATCGCGACGGGCGCTCTCGTACGAAACGCGTAGGATCAGACCGGCAAGCATAAGCGACACAATAATCGACGAACCGCCATAGCTAATAAACGGCAACGGTTTGCCCGTCATGGGAAACACGTTGAGGATGCCCAGCGCATTGATCAAAAACTGCACCGCGAGAATGACCGCAGAGCCAGACGCCATGAGCGCGCCCCGACGATCGGTCGCCTGCTCGGCAATGCGAAACGCCGAGTAGATCAGCATCGCAAACACCAAGAAGAACAGGACGGTTCCGACAAAACCGACTTCCTCGCCAATGATGGCCAGGATGTAGTCATTGTGCGCCTCGGGCAGATACGAGTACTTCATGGTTGAGTTGCCGATGCCACGGCCGAACAGACCGCCCGAGGCAAAGGCCATGATGGCAAGCGTGGCCTGATAGCCGTCACCATACTCGTCGGCCCAAGGGTTCAAGGCAACCTGAATACGCACCATACGGTATGGCTCTGCGACAAGCGCAATCACGATCACGAGAATGCCGAAGATTAGCACGCCGATGATAAATCTGGGGTCGAGACCCGCAAACAACGCCATGCACATGAGGGTCAACAGGATGATCAGGACGGTACCGAAATCGGGCTGGATAAAGATCAGAAAGAGCGAAATGCCCAGGTAGATGCCCATCTTGCGAAGGAATTCGTTGATGTTGCCACCGGGCGAAAAGAAGCGATCGAGCATGATGGCCGAATACGCAATGGCAAATGGCTTTAAAAACTCGGAAGGCTGGAACTGAATGCCGGCGATGTTGAGCCAGCGCGTGGCGCCACGGCTGCCGCTGCCCACCAAGAACACCAGAAACAGTAGCCCTATCATGCCTATGAGGAAGATCCTGAGCACATCCTCCCCAAACCAGCTGTCCGGCAAAACGCGCACGATGGCAATCAGCGCCAGAACACCGACCACGGCAAACGCAGCCTGTCGACCCAGAAAAAACGTCGCTGAGCCATTCTCGTGCAGCGCCTCGACCGAAGACGCCGAGTACACCATCAGCAGGCCAAAACACACCAAGATAAACAGACAGGCCATGAATATCAGACGGGGGCGCATGATGCGGGCGGGAACGCCGGCAATATAGCGTTCGCTAAACGACCGCCCGCCGCGACCGGAACGCGGTGTGCTACGCCGCGAGGAAGCACGGTCCGAGTCGGGCCTCCTCATACCTTGTCGGGGGCTCTCCTCTCTCACCGGCAACCCCTATTCCATTTGCGATTTCGCTGCAGCGGCAAGCTGGGCCACATAGTCCTTAAACACGCGGCCGCGCTCCTCATAGCCCGAGAACTCATCGAACGAAGAGCAGGCAGGAGAAAGTAAGATCACGTCGCCACGGCTCGACAGCGAACGGGCAACGTCCACGGCATCGCGTAGGTCATCCGCCTGGGCGATATCCACATCGCCATCGACATCGGCCTCGTCCATAGCGGCGGTGAAGCGCTCGCGCGCATCGCCAAAGCAGACGACCGAGCGCACGTTATCCATAACAACGCGCGCGAAGTCCGTGAGCGGCGTGCCCTTATCGTGGCCGCCGAGCAGCAAGATCACGTCGTCATCGGGAAATGCCGTCAGTGCCTTCTCGACCGCGTCGGTGTTGGTCGCCTTGGAATCGTTGACGTAGCGCACACCGTCAATCTCGCCGCACGGCTCCACGCGATGCTCGAGCGGCTGGAACGAGGCCAGACCGCGGCGGACACCATCGACATCGGCACCGACGGCCAGAGCAGCCGTGGCGGCACATAAGGCATTGATGACATTGTGATGGCCCGAGATCTTGAGCTCGGACGTGGCGACAAGCTGGGTCTCGACGCCCTTCAGGCGCACGACCATTTTGCCGTCGCGCACAAAGGCGGCGTCTGCACCCTCGGGCTCGTCAAAAGCGACCTTGCAGATGCGGCGACCCGGCGTATAGATGTACTCATCGAACTCGTGAATGCCGGCGTCTTCGACGTCGACAACCACCAGATCGTCATCGACCATATTGTCAAACAGCTTGATCTTGGCAAGCGCATAGTTCTTATGGCTCTTATGCCAGCCCAAGTGGTCGGGAGTGATGTTGAGCAGCACTGCCACGCGAGGGTGGAGCTCGGTGGTCGTAGCAATCTGATAGCTCGAGAGCTCAGCCACAAACCACTCGTTGTGGGCTCGGCCGTCAATCTCGTTGACCGGCGGCTCGCCGATGTTGCCGACAGCTACGCTGGCCTCGCCGGCAGCCTTGAGCAGATAATCAGTCAGCGACGTGGTGGTCGTCTTACCGTTGGTGCCCGTGATGGCAATCCAGTTATCGGGCGACAGGCGATAGGCAAACTCTGGCTCACCCATAATCTGAGCGGCATGTTCGCGCCCGGCCTTAAAGAAGCCCGAGAACTCCGAGATGCCCGGGCACGTCACGCATACGTCATAGGCGCCCTCGACCTGTTCGGTCCCATAGACAAACGACGCACCAGCAGCCTCGAGCGCACGCGTGGCGTCATTGGGCTCAGAGGTGCCGCCGCCATACACGGTAACGGCGCTTACGCGCTCGGGATGTGCCAGCGCCCAGCGGGCGACATCGAGACCGGATTTGCCCTGACCCAAAACGAGCAGGCTAAAGACATCAGCAAGAGGCATGAAAGACCACTATCCCAACTGGAAGAACAGAGCAAGGCCAACGGCACCAAAGGCCGCAGCGATAATCCAAAAACGGATGACGACCTTGGTCTCGGCCCAGCCCTTCTTTTCGAAATGATGATGGATGGGCGCCATAAGGAAGACGCGCTTGTGCGTAAAATGGAAGTAGACAACCTGAATCATGACCGACAGGGTCTCAACGATAAACAGGCCGCCGATGATGAGGGAGACGACCTCGGTGTTGGTCATGATGGACGTGCAGGCAAACGCGGCGCCCAGAGCAAGCGAGCCGGTATCGCCCATAAAGATGCTCGCCGGATAGCAGTTGAACCACAGAAAGCCCAAGCAGGCACCGGCACACGCGGTACAGAAGATGGACAGGTTCACGTCTCCGTGCAAAAACGCCATGGCAGCCATGGCGAGCATGGCGATCATGGAGGTGCCGCCAGCAAGACCGTCAAGGCCATCGGTCAGGTTCACGGCATTAGAAAGACCGGCAATCATCAGCCAGCAAAAGACAATATAGAGCCACGGGAACGAATAGCCGCAGATGGTGGTCGAAAGCACGCCAAGGTCGATCGTCAACCCACCGGGAAAACGAATCTCGGGGGCGACGCCGCACCAGTTGACGGCAAGTACCGTAAAGGTGACACAGATAATGGTTAGGCCGATCATCTTGGCATGAGGCGTCAGACCGAGCGAGCGCCCATGCGTAACGGAGGTCAGGTCGTCGATCAGGCCCAGCACGCCGGTCGCCAGCGTGACGAGCAGTACGAGTACGAGCTCGGTGGTGAGCTTGCCCATCAGCAGGCAGGTCAGCGAGATCGCGACGAGGATGACAACGCCACCCATGGTGGGCGTTCCCTGCTTAACCAAATGACGCTTGGGGCCGTCGGCACGAACCTGCTGGCCGATACCCTCGACCTTGAGCAGCTTGATCCACCACGGCATGAGCAGCAGCGCAATGGCTGCGGCGATGCCAAGCCCCAAAAAAGCCTGATACGTTGGATACGAGGGATTGCCGAACATGGGCTAGCACACACCTTCCACAAAGCGGTCGAGCTCAACAAAGCGGGAACCCTTGACCAGTACAACATCATGTTTTTCAAGCGCGCCGCCCATGCGGTCGAGCACCTGCTGATAATCGGAGAACACCTGGATGCGGTCCTCGTCCATGCCCATCATGCGTGCGGCATCGGCCATAAGCTGGGCCAGCTCACCACCCACGCACGCCAGCATGTCGAGCTTCTTGGCGGCGGCATAGGCGCCCACGAGCTCATGCATGCGAGGAGCCTCATCGCCCATCTCGCCCATCTCGCCCAGGATCGCCATGCGAGACCCCGTGCACGAAAGCGAGCACAGCAGATCGAGGCCAGTAGCCATGGATTCGGCACTGGCGTTATAGGAGTCATCGATGACGCGTGCACCGCTCTTGGCGCGCTTGATCTCCTGGCGGTGTCCGGTGATCGTGAGACCCCTAAAGGCAGCATCGATCTGCTCGGGCGTCACGCCCAGGCGATAGGCAACCGCGGCGGCCTTAACGGCATTAGGAACGGACTGCACGCCGGGGATGGCAAGCATGGTATCGATCGTCTCGCCCTGGCCAAAATCGAGCGTAAAGACCGGACGGCCTTCGTCATCAACGCGAACGTCGCGGGCACGGACCTCATCATCGTCCGAGACGCCGGCCAGCATCACGTCGATACCAGCAGGTTGGGCGAACGTGTCGCGAATGAACGGCGTAAAGTCGTCCTCACCGCCCAAAACCAGCAGCGGCAAATAGTCGCCAGCGGCGCACATGCCCTGAACGATCTCGGCCTTAGCGCGGGCGATGTTCTCGCGGCTGCCCAAAATGCCGATATGAGAGGTGCCGATCTTGCTCACGATGGCAAGGTTGGGATTGGCAGACTGAGACAGGCGCTCGATCTCGTGGAAATGGTTCATGCCCATCTCGAGCACCAGGACCTCGGTATCGGCCGGAGCGGAAAGCACCGTGAGCGGCATGCCGATCAGGTTATTGAAATTGCCCTTGGTGGCCCAGACACGATAGCGCTTGGCGAGCACAGCGGCGAGCACGTCCTTGGTCGTCGTCTTGCCGATGGAACCGGTAATGCCAACGACCAGGCAGCCAAGCTCCAGGCGATACGCATGCGCCAAACGCAGCAGAAACTCCTCGGGATCATCGGTCAGCAAGATGGCACAGCCCTTGTCCTGCGCCAGCGAGACCAGCTCGGCCTCGGGCTCACGCGTCATCACGACGGCGCCGGCACCCGACTGGACGGCACGGGAAGCAAAATCATTGCCGTCGACGTTTTCACCGGGAAAGGCGACGAAAATCGTCCCTTCCTCGACCTGGCGCGAGTCGATAACGCACCCGCGGCATACCCGATCGGCTTCTCCCGTCACGGTTCGGGCCCCTGTTGCGGCCGCGAGGTTGTTGACGGCGATCTCTATCATTGCAGCTCCCCTGTAAACCTAATAATGCTATCGGCGTATTGTATCCCAGCGCCGCGTATGCGTGGTGCAGGGCATGTGAACACCCCTCATATGGGACAACAAACCACGCCCCAAAGATTGTAACCCCCTACTTCGTGTGCGGGATACCCAGCACGTCGAGCGCGTTGGCCATAATGAACTGGAACGGAACCGCAGCGGCATCTGAGCCGCTCGGCGTTCCGTCGAGCGTGATATAGCACAGCACCTTGGGCGATTGTGCCGGTGCAAAGCCCATAAAGGACGACATGTAGTTCTCCTTGAGGTAGCCGCCGTTCTCGTCGGCACGTTCGGCCGTACCGGTCTTACCCGCCACGTCATAGCCGTCAACCGCGCCGCCAACGCCCGTTCCCTCCGACACGACCGTCTGCATGCACGATGTCACCTGGGATGCGGCATCCTCCGAAATCGCGCGCTCGCCTTCGCCCCAGTCCTTCTCGTCACCTTTGCTGGACTTATAGAAGTGCGGGGTCATCATCACGCCGCCGTTGGCGATGCCGCCCACGGCACGTGCGATCTCAATCGGCGAGACAGACAGCGCCTGTCCAAAGCTCATCGAGCCCAGCGTGGCGCCGTCATACTGGTCACGCTCCTTGACGATGCCCAGGCTCTCGCCCGGAAAATCGACACCAGAGCTGTGACCGATGCCCCACTTGTCCACATAGGCGGCAAAGTCGTCGGCACCGATCTTGCGCCCCACCAGGACAAAGCCTACGTTGGACGAACGGCGCATCATCTCGCGCACATCCATGGTCATGGCATAGTCGCGCTTGTCGGCATCGGTGACGGTATCGTCGCCCACCTTGATGCTCGCCGGCACCTCAAACGACGTACTCGACCGCACGACACCCAAGTCGAAGCCGGCGCCCGCCACGAGCGTCTTAAAGACCGAGCCGGGCTCGTAGGCGTCGGTGACCAGGCGCAGGTTCATATCCTCGGTCTTGGCGTTTTCCAGATCGGTCTGGTCGTAAGTCGGGTACGAGCAAGCAGCGAGAATTTCACCGGTCGTGGGGTCGGTGACCAAAGCCGAGCCGTTCTTGGCCTTAGTCTTCTCGACAGCCTCTGCCAGGGCATCCTCGGCCGCACGCTGGATATTGACGTCGAGCGTCGTCACGATATCAACGCCGTCGACCGCAGCCACCTTTTTATAGGCACCGCCCGCGATATAGCTGCCGTCCCTCGCGCGTTCGCGTACGAGAGAACCGTTCGTACCGGTCAGAAGCTTGTTGTATTGCTTTTCGAGACCCGTCAAGCCGTCGTTGTCTACATTCACTACACCCAGCACCTGCGATGCCAGATTGCCGTATGGATATACGCGCTTCATAGCCTGCTCAAAAAGCACGCCGGGCAGGTTCTTCTTCTCCAGCGCCGCAGCATCGTCTTCGTCCACCTGGCGCTTGATATACACCCAGGTTCCATCGGACTCAACGAGCTTGCGGCAGGTCTTTTTATCGATTCCAGTTGCCTTGACCAGCGCCGACACCGTCTTGTCAACATCCTCGACAAGCTGCGGGTTCACGGCGATGTTGCGACATTCGACCGACGACGCCAGCACGTTACCGTTGCGGTCGTAGATGGTACCGCGTTTGGCATAGAGGGTCTGCGCAAGCAGGCGGCGCGCATCGGCACGCTCGCGCAGTTTATCGGCTTCGACAATTTGATAGTCGGCGAGGCGAAAGACGCCCAAGCCCAAGCCAAGCCCAATGAAGCCCATGACGGCTTTGCGGCGAGGCAGAGGCGTGCCTGTGAGCCATTCGGTCGACGAACTCTTGCGCGACCTGGTGTTATGCACTTGGGGGCCGCCCGAGCCGCAAAGTCGCGACGCCGGGTCGTTGCCACGGGACTGCCCGGCGTTGTAAGATTGCCGACCCGTTCCTTGATAACCAGAACGCCCCCGCGACGAGGGACGTCCAGAACCGCGGCCCCCATCGGAACCGCGGCGATAGTCATTTGTCATACTCAGCTACCGTCTTGCTACTGAGCGGTCGCGGTCGCGTTGGCGCCCGCGGCTGCATCCTGCGAAAAGTCAAGTGTAACGCTCTCGCTGGGCTCCACCATGCCGTAAGCGCCCGCAAGGTCGCGAATGCGCGTGTCGGCGCCATAGACCGAATGCATGACCTCCAGGTCGGAGCTCTCATCGGTCGCCTTTTCGAGCGTGTTGGTAAGCTCGGCGTTGCTGTTGAGCACCTGGGCCGTAACGCCGGCGAGCGCCACGCGGGCGACGCCGATCGTCATGAAGATGGCCGCAATGATGCAGAACGTTTTAAGAACGCTCATGAAAACCGGGCTTACCGCCTGGTTTGCCTGACGGCCCGCGCCCGTGTAGACATCAAAGCGCGGCGTGCGCTGCTCACGGGGAGCAACGGGGGCCTGCGGCGTCTCACGATAGGCGGGCATGGCGTTCATATCATAGGCGAGTGCTGCGCTTGAAGTGTTGTAGCCCATGATATGCCGCCTCCCATCCCGAGTACGTTGGTAGTGTGTTTAAGCTTCGTTTATGGTGCGAGCGGGAGGTCCAATATCGCGCGGTCGTGCCTACAGACGCTGCGCCACGCGGATTTTGGCTGATCTCGCCCGAGGGTTGCGCTCAACCTCATCAGGCTGGGCAACCAAGGGTTTGCGGGTGATGACCTTGAGTATCGGCACGTTGCCGCACACGCACACCGGAATCTCCGGCGGACACGTGCACCCCTGGCTCATCTCCTTAAAGTGGTTCTTTACGATACGGTCCTCGAGCGAGTGATACGAGATGACGCAGATACGTCCGCCCGGGTTGAGCCACCTGGTGGCGGCATCAAGCCCTCGTTCGAGCACATCGAGCTCGTGATTGACCTCGATGCGAATGGCCTGGAAACTTTTCTTGGCCGGGTGTCCGCCATGCCGACGAGCGGCAGCCGGGATACCCGCCTTGATGATCTCGACAAATTGGCCGGTGGTTTCGATCGGTTCTTGCTCGCGGCGGCGCACGATCTCGCGCGCGATCTGCGAGGCGAACTTCTCTTCGCCGTAGACGCGTAGAATCCGGGCGAGGTCGTGTTCGTTATAGGTGTTGATGACCTCAGCTGCGTTTAAGGTGTTATTACCCGGATCCATCCGCATGTCCAATGGGGCGTCCTCGTTATACGAAAAGCCCCTGCCAGGGATATCGAGTTGCGGTGACGAAACGCCCAAATCGAACAGGAAGCCATCGACCCCGGGCACCTCGGCCGAGCAAAGCAGCTCGTCCAAGTCGCCGAAGTTGCCCTTCAGCAGCTGGTGCGGAACGCCGGGAACCTCGCGGTCCAGACGGGCGCCAGCGGCCTCGAGGGCCATGTCGTCCTGATCGACGCCGAGCAAAAGGCCCGTCTCCCCCACCTGTGCGGCCATCTTTACCGAATGGCCGGCACCGCCAAGGGTGCAATCGCAGACAACGGAGCCACTCTTTAGCCGCAACGACTCAAGCACTTCGCCGAGCATGACAGGTTCATGCCGATATTCTTGTGTCAAGATCCCACGCTCCATCCGTTACCCGTGCCTTGCCCTTACGAGAAGAAGAGGTCCAGCAGGGCCTCGTCGTCATCGTCCTCATCGGCCGCGGCGCGATCCCAAACCTCAAGGTGGTCGTAGTTGCCCACAACCGTGACCTCGCGGTCGAGATTCGCCTGCTTGCGGAGAGACTCGGAAAGACCGATACGACCGGCGCTGTCCACATCCATCGACGTGGTGCGCTTGTTGATCGCCCTCATGAGCTTCTGGTCGTTGATGTCACGCGGGTTAAAACCCTCGTGGCCCTCACGACCCGCGAAGAGTCCTTCGACCCACTTATCGAAGGCCTCGGCAGAGAACACGTACAGAGCATCGACATCCAGGGCTTTGAACACGCGAACGTGCTCTCCAAGCTCCTCGCGAAGGGGTGCAGGCAGGGACAGACGACCTTTTGCATCGAGATTGCGCTCGTATGCACCAGTCATTCCCATGTGCGCCCTCCCCTCGGTTACTCAGATGGCACGTACGCGGGGAACCACCCCGCCTGTCGACGTCATCAATAATATGGGGAACCGCCCCATTTTTCAACACCTTTCCCCACCCCTTCCCCCA
>NZ_QSPG01000007.1:48940-114182 GCF_003436395.1 Collinsella sp. TM06-3
CTTCCCCCACCCCTCCCCACCATTCCACCCCCAATATGTTGTAAAACACCCCCGAGCATATGTTCGAAAACACAATATGTTGTGTTTGCAGCAACGGCGGGATGCCACCTGTAGAACCACGCCCGCGAACCTCAACCTTCAAGTTGACCTTGAGGCGATTTTTGCGTCCCTTTACATGCCGTTCACATCGCCCCCAAACTCCCCCACCCAAGGCACGTGCGGCCCACCACCGCGACGCCAAGTGGCGAAAAATGGGACGGACCCCAGATTGCCCATGCGCGCGCAAAAGCACGCCACGGCAATCTGGGGCCCGTCCCCAAATACCTATAAATATACAGGTCAGCGATGTGTTAACGATGCGCCAGCGGATGCGCCGCCAGATAGACCTCGGTCAGTTGCGTTCGGTCGACATGCGTGTAGACCTGCGTGGTCGAAATATCGGCATGGCCCAAAATCTCCTGCAGCACACGCAGGTCGGCACCACCCGCGAGCATGTGGGTGGCAAAGGAGTGGCGCAAGGTATGGGGATGGAGCCCCACCAGCCCCACCTGACGCCCATACCGCTCGCATATCGCATGCACGGCCTGGCGCGACAGGCGACGTCCGTTCTTATTTAAAAAGACCGCCGAGGTCTCGGTTCCGCGGGCATGGGCCGCCAAGCGAGAACGCCCCTCAGTTACATAGAGCGTCAGAGCTCGCGCCGCGCTTCCCACCAGTGGGGACAGGCGTTCCTTTGAGCCCTTACCGCGAACGAGTACAAAGCCATCGTCAATATGGATATCGCCCACATCGAGCCCAACCAGCTCACTCACACGCAAACCGCATCCGTAGAGCACTTCCAAGATGGCATGGTCGCGCAGTCCCATCTCGCCCTCGGGAAAGTCTTGATCGAGCAGCACCGAGACATCCTCCACCGATAGATACTCCGGCAAACGCTCAGCCTTTTTAGGCAGGCGCAACGCCGCCGTCGGGTTTTGGGCCACGGCCCCATCGCGCACCAAAAAGGCATGCAGGCCCTTCACGGCCGCAAGCGCACGCTCCACCGAGGCGTCGGAATAGCCTCCGTCGCGGCGATCGGCGACAAAACCCTCCACGATCTGACGGGTCACCTCTTCAAAAGACACAATACCCGCCCGCTCCAGATAGGCGCAGTACGTCGTCAGGTCACGACGATAGGCCGCAATCGTGTTGCGCGCCAAGCCCCGCTCGACCGCGAGGTAATCGAGATACTCCCCCGCCGCCACGGCGAGCGACGAGGGAGTAGCTTCGGTATGTTCCTTATTCGCCGGCACCCTTAGTCCGTAGCGAGGTTCATGGGCGTCACCTGCAGACGGTCGACACCCTCGTGCTGGCCGATCGAAGCGCGCACGAACTCGCGGAACAGCGGCTGCGGGTTGGTCGGGCGGCTCTTGAACTCGGGATGAGCCTGGGTTGCCACATACCACGGATGCACGTCGCGCGGCAGCTCGACCATCTCGACCAGGCGCTCGTCGGGCGACAGACCCGAGATAACCAAACCGGCGTCCTCGAGCTGGTCGCGGAAGGCGTTGTTGAACTCAAAGCGGTGACGGTGACGCTCGTAGACGAGTTCCTCGCCATATGCCTCACGAGCAAGAGTATCGGCGGCGAGCTTGCACGGATAGGCGCCCAGGCGCATGGTGCCGCCCTTCTCGGTCACGTCCTCCTGCGAGCTCATCAGATCGATGACGCTATACGGACCGTCCGGATCAAACTCGGAGGAGCTGGCACCGGCAAGGCCAACGACATTGCGGGCGAACTCGCACACGGCGACCTGCATACCCAGGCAAATGCCCAGATACGGAATCTTGTGCTCACGGGCAAACTCGGCCGCGAGGATCTTGCCCTCCAGGGCGCGCTTGCCAAAGCCGCCGGGGACCAGGATGCCCGAGGCGTCGCCTAGAACCTCGGAGACATTCTGCTCATCGAGGCTCTCGCCGTCGACTAGCTGGACGTCCACATGGCGATCGTAGAAGACGCCCGCATGGTGCAGGGCCTCGATAACCGACAGGTACGCATCGGGCAGCTGCGTGTACTTACCCACGACGGCGATCTTCACCTTGTCGGCGTGATGGTTGGCGTGATTCTGTTTGCGCAGGAACTCGTTCCACTCGCTCATGTCGCGCTCACGCGGATCCAGACCCAGGCGCTCGCAAATGCGCAGGTCAAAGTCCTGCTCGGCAAGCAGCTGCGGAACATCGTAAATGCTCGCGCAGTCCTCGTTGGTAAAGACGCAATCGGTGTCGACGTCGCAGAAGCTTGCGATCTTTCCGCGGATAGCGTCATCGATATGGTGGTCGGAGCGCAGTACGATGATATCGGGCTGGATACCAAAGCTGCGGAGCTCCTTGACGGAATGCTGCGTAGGCTTGGTCTTGACCTCGTGGGCGGCGGCGATATAGGGAACGAGCGACACGTGGATGTAGCAGACGTTCTCGGGGCCGGCCTCCTTGCGGTACTGACGGATGGCCTCGACAAACGGTTGGGACTCGATGTCGCCGATCGTGCCGCCCAGCTCGGTGATGACTACATCGGAGCCGGTCTGCTCCTCGATGCGGCGGAACTTGTCCTTAATGGCATTGGTGACGTGGGGAATCACCTGCACGGTACCGCCCAAAAAGTCGCCGCGACGCTCGCGGGCGATTAGGCTTTTGTAGATGGCACCGGTCGTAAAGTTGGAATCGCGGGTCAGGTTCTCATCAATAAAGCGCTCGTAATGACCCAGGTCCAGGTCGGACTCGTAACCATCCTCGGTTACAAAGACCTCACCATGCTGGAACGGGCTCATGGTACCGGGGTCGACGTTCAGATACGGGTCGGCCTTCTGCATCGTTACTTTGTAGCCACGCGACTTGAGCAGACGGCCCAGCGAGGCCGCGGTGATACCCTTGCCCAGGGACGAAACCACGCCACCGGTTACGAACACATGCTTGGTCATATTGAGTTACCTGCGCTTCCCGTAGAAGTTGTTTATCCACATCTTACGGGTCTTCATTGTAATACTCGCGCCGCGGACCGTCCGCAATTTTTCTCGCGTGCGATTGCATTTCTCGATCTTGAAACAAAACGCCGCCCGGTTTCCCAGGCGGCGTCGCTATGGCAAGGGTTACATGCTGCTATCGATCAGCAACCTCGTCCTCAAGCATTTCTTGAACGAGCATGCCGGTACGGACGCCCTCAAGATACCACTCACCACGTTCGGTGAGGCAAATGCCATTTGCAAGCTGACCGCCGTCGTCGCTATAACGCGAGACGACATCAATCATACCTTCGGAATCCAAGCGATCGATTGCGGCGCGGGCACGATACGGCGAAACCCCCACGCGCTCGGCAAGCGTTTTGCGCGAGAAACCATACGGCCCGCCATTGTCTTCGGTTTGCTGGTCGATCTCCATCAACACCAGCACCTCGACACGCTTCATATCGTTGACACTCGCACGACCCTTGCCCGCCATAGCAGCCTCCTCAAACCGAGCACGAGCATCTAACGCGCCGTGCGCGACCGACACACCTCACGATGGCAGGTAATATCCATCATGCGGCATCCCGCTAAGGATGAAACAGTTACGGTTATTGTATACCGCTCAAATTGTTTCTAGGCAGGTAAACAGCTATTTTTCGCCGAAATAGGCGCTTTATTGATCAAAAAGCCGTACCGGGCGCTAACCCGATACGGCCAAAATGCAATGCAATTACCGCGGTGCTTCAAACTTAGCGATGGAAGAAACCGCGGCGCTCAAACTTGGGCTCGCAGCACACGTTGATGCCCAGTTTACGCAACACCGTCTCGTCCGTCGGCGAGATAATCACGCTAAAGAAGGCATCGCAACCGCGCAGCTGCTCCAGGCCCGAAAGGACACGAGCGGCCGTCTCGCTCGTAGCCGAGGTGATCGACAGCGCCATAAGCGTCTCGTCGGTGTGGAGGCGCGGGTTTTTGCTGCCCAGGAAATGCGTCTTGAGCTTGCTGATGGGCTCGATCGCCTCGTCGCTGATGACCTCGAGCTCAAGGTCGACGCCCGAGACATGCTTGAGGGCGTTCATGATCAGCGAACTCGCAGCGCCCAAACGCGTTGAGGTTTTACCGGTCACAACGGAACCGTCCGGCATGACCATGGCGCCCACGGGACCGCCCGTCAGCTGCTCCCTAGTAAGGGCGGCCGAGCGTGCCGGCGAATAGTTCTTATCGATGCCGGCCTTCTTCATAATAATCTTGAGACGATCGACTTGCTCATCGCCCACGCCGGTACGGCGCACATTTTCGACCGCGGTAAAGTAGCGGCGGACGATCTCCATCTTGGAAGCGTCGCGGCAGGCATCGTCATCGGTGATGGCAAAGCCGACCATATTGACGCCCATGTCCGTGGGGCTCTGGTAGGGGCTCTTGCCCAGGATCTTTTCCATCAGGGCACGGACCACCGGGAAGGCCTCGACGTCGCGGTTGTAGTTGACCGTGGTCTTGTTGTAGGCCTCAAGGTGGAAGGAATCGATGATGTTGGCATCGTCGAGGTCCGCCGTGGCGGCCTCGTAGGCAATATTGACCGGATGCGTCAGAGGAAGATTCCAGACCGGGAAGGTCTCAAACTTGGCATAGCCGGCGGCAGTGCCGTGCTTATGCTCGTGATACAGCTGCGAGAGGCAAGTGGCGAGCTTGCCCGAGCCAGGGCCGGGCGCCGTCACGACAACGAGCGGACGCGTGGTCTCGACGAACTCGTTCTTGCCGTAGCCTTCGTCAGAAACGATCAGATCGACGTCGTGCGGATAGCCCTCAATGGGATAGTGCAGCTTGGCGGGAATGCCGAGTGCATTCAGACGATTGCGGAAGACGTCGGCAGCGGGCTGACCGGCATACTGCGTGATAACCACGGCCGCGACAGCAAAACCGTTGCCGCGGAACAGGTCGACCAGGCGCAAGACGTCCTCGTCATAGGTAATGCCAAGGTCACCACGAGCCTTGTTTTTCTCGATGTGGTTCGCGTTGATCGCGATGATAACCTCGACATCGTCGGCGATGCTTTTGAGCATGCGGAACTTGCTGTCCGGCTCAAAACCCGGTAGCACGCGGCTGGCATGATAGTCATCGAACAGCTTGCCGCCAAACTCCAAATACAGCTTGCCGCCAAACTGCGAGATGCGCTCCTTAATGTGAGCAGCCTGCAGCTCGATATACTTCGCGTTGTCGAAACCCTGGCGCATGTATGGCTCCCGTCCCGTTTCGTAAATTAAGTTCCTACGCGATTATAACGGAGCCTGCCCTCCCCGATGCCCAGGCCATCAACAGGCACCAACCAAACACGCCATCGCAACCACCGGGGACCCGGGATAGCTAATTTGAAGCAGGAACCAAGTCACTCCGCACCAACAATGGAAACGTCACAGGCAGAGCCAAAGTCAACGAACGGGCACCAGAGCGGGCAAGCTGTTCCCCTGCACCAACAATAACAGCGTCGCAGGTTGAGCATAAGTCAGCGAGCGCCGTCCAGAACGTACAAGTTGGCATGAAAAAGGCAAGGCATAGACCTTTTGGTCATGCCTTGCCTTTTGAATGACAAATTGTAGTTCTGGGCGGCGCGCAGCGTCGAGTGGTTCCGCGGTTTGGTAAAACCGCGGAACATAAGTGCGCCCCCTCCCGCGCACGGAACGGGAGGAGGCTAAAGGTAGGAGTCTACCGGTGGGGTTACCCCACCGGACAGACGATGACCAGGTGATCCTTTACAGGATCGTCATGGTTTCCGTGGGGTACCCAAGGGGTACTTAGAGCATCACGCAAGCGACGGTCAGGATGATGGCGCAGACGACGGAGAGAGCGACGATGAGCTTAAGAGCAAACTTGAGCCAGGTCGTCCACTCGATCTTGGCCAGGGCAAGACCGCCCATGATGGCGCCGGAGGTCGGGGTGAACAGGTTCACGACGCCGATGGCGGCGGAGAAGATCATGACCATGACCTCGGGCGAGAAGCCGAGCTTAACAGCCAGCGGTCCCATGATGGGCATGGAGACAGTAGCCATACCGGAGGTCGAGGGGATTAGGAAGGACAGGCCGAAGTAGACCAGGAAGCTCATGGGAGCGAAGATCACGCCGGACAGGCCAGCCAGAGCATTGGCGGCAGCGTCGAGGACGTAGACGTCGAGGCCGGTGCTAGCCATGAGGACGGAGATACCACGGGCGAGGGCGATGACGAGGACAACGGACATCATGTCGGCAGCGCCGGTGATGAAGGTGTTGACGATCTGCTTCTCGGACAGGCCGCCAATAATACCGATCAGGACAGCCATGAGGAAGAACCAGGTGGAAGCCTCGTCGAAGTACCACTGACCAATGGGCAGGCCGGTGATCAGGGCAGACCAGCCCTGAACGATGGCGTTACCGTCGGCGTCATAGACAGCGCCAGCATCGAAGAAGTTGGCGACGCCCTCGTTAAGGTCGGCCAGCGGGATGAAGCCGACGATCATGACGACGAAGGTGAAGGCAAAGGCGATCAGAACACCCTTCTGACGACCGGTGAGCTTGACCTCCTTGTGAACCTCGGAAGCAGCCTTGCCGTGAGCCTCTTCGGCGTCCTTGAGCTCCTGCATCGAAAGGATGGTGGAACCCTTGTCAGCCTTGACCTTCTTGGCATAGCTCATGACGAAGAAGATGGACATGGCGGTGGTAACAATCCACAGGACGGCACCGAGGCCGATGATGATGGACTGGTTGACCTCAATGCCAACGCCGGTCAGAGCGTCGACGGCAGCGCCGACGGCAAACGGGTTAACCGTGGAGCCGAGACAGCCGCAGCCAGCGCCGAGCAGGACGGTTGCAGCGCCGACCATGGGGTCGAAGCCAGCAGCCATCATGGTAGCGGCGAGCAGGGCGTAGAAGGGAACGGTCTCCTCGCACATACCATAGGTGGTACCACCGAGGGAGAAGATGAGCATCAGCACGGGAATGAGCATGATCTCATTGCCCTTAAGCTTCTGCACCAGAACGGCAATGCCGTTGTCCAGGGCGCCGGTCTCGGTCATCATGCCGAGGAAGCCGCCGAGGATCATAACGAAGAGGCAGACGGGCAGAGCGTCAGCGAAGCCCTTGACCGGGGCGGTGCAGAAATCGCTCAAGCGGGCAGCGGTAACCGCGCCACCGGACGTACCGGAGACGATAACGGTAACAACCGCGACGATTGCCAGCAGAGCAAGAAGAATGGTGAACGATGAAGGCATACCGCGCTTTTTCTTAGCGGTCTCAGTCATAGTTCTCATCCCCCCTTCATAAATCATTTACTGATCTCGCCCGAAGCGGCTCTTCCGTGCCGTGCATGTCGTTCGGTGCGAGATTTTTACCAGACAAAAGTGCTCGGGGTGCGCAGCAATGCACCCCGAGCGAGATGCTAGATGCTCTTACTTGAGCGTAGCGTACATGACAGCCTTGATGGTGTGCATGCGGTTCTCGGCCTCGTCGAAGACCTTGGAAGCGGGGCTCTCGAAGACCTCGTCGGTGACCTCCTGCTCGGTGATGCCGAACTGCTCGCACTTCTCGGCGCCAATCGTGGTGTTGGTGTCGTGGAAGCTGGGCAGGCAGTGCAGGAAGATGGCACCCGGGTTGGCCATAGCCATGACCTCGGAGGTAACGCGATACGGGGTGAGCTGAGCGATGCGCTCGGCCCAGACCTCGTCGGGCTCGCCCATGGAGACCCAAACGTCGGTGTAGAGAACGTCGGCACCGGTGACGCCGTCCTTGACGTCGGTGGTCAGCTTGATGGTGCAGCCGTTGGCCTCGGCGATGGGCTTGCAGGCCTCGATGACGTCGTCAGCGGGCATGCACTCCTCGGGGCCGCAGGCCACGAAGTTCATGCCGAGCTTGGAGCAGACGACCATGAGGGAGCGAGCGACGTTGTTCTTGCAGTCGCCCATGAAGACGAGGGTCTTGCCCTTGATGTCGTAGTTGAAGTTCTCCTGGACGGTCAGGATGTCGGCGAGCATCTGGGTGGGGTGCCACTCGGTGGTCAGACCGTTCCACACGGGCACGCCGGACTTAGCGGCAAGCTCCTCGACGTCGTCCTGGGCAAAGCCACGGAACTCAATGCCGTCATACATGCGGCCGAGAACGCGGGCGGTGTCCTCGATGGACTCCTTCTTGCCCATCTGCGACGAACCCGGATCGAGGTAGGTGACGCCCATGCCCAGATCCATGCCGCCGACCTCGAAGGCGCAGCGGGTACGAGTGGAGGTCTTCTGGAAGAGCAGGACGATGTTCTTGCCCTCGAGATAGCGGTGAGGAACGCCGGCGCGCTTCATGTCCTTGAAGTTCTTGGAGAGCTTGAGCAGGTACTCGATCTCCTCGGTGGTGAGGTCGAGGAGCTTGAGGAAGCTACGGCCGGAGAGGTTAACACCCATGGTTCGTATCCTTTCGAAAAAGTGAATTACTAAAAAGTGGTGCCCGTTTGACGGGCGAAACCGGTGCGGTTGTAGGGGGACCGCACCGGAAACGGAAAACCTTAGAGGTCCTCGCGCCAGAAGGGCATGCTCATGCAGCGCGGGCCGCCGCGGCCGCGGGAGAGCTCGGCGGAGGGCACGACGAGAAGGTCCAGGCCCTCCTTGTACAGCACGTCGTTGGTGACGGTGTTGCGGGCGTAGACGCAGATCTTGCCGGGCTCGACGCACAGGGTGTTGGAGCCGTCGTTCCACTGCTCGCGGGAGGCCGCGATCGGGTCGCCGCCGCCGCAGGGGATCAGCTTGACCTGGTCGACGCCGGTGGCGTCCTCCAGGACGTGCTCGAGGGTGTCCTCGATCAGGCGGATGTTGACCTCGCCCGGGTTCTTGCCGGCGGTCAGCTCGTAGACGCGCAGGGTGCCCATGATGGCGGGGTGGATCGTGAACTTATCGACGTCGATCTGGGTGAAGACCGTGTCGAGGTGCATGAAGGCGCGCGAGACGGGGATGTCGAAGGCCAGGATGCGCTCGACCTTGGAGTCGGAGTTCCAGAAGATGTTCTGGGCCATGACGTCGATGGCGGCCGCCTGGGTGCGCTGGGAGATGCCGACGGCGAGGGTCTTCTCGTTGATGTTCAGCACGTCGCCGCCCTCGGTGTGGAACTGGCAGTCGCGGCGGAAGTACAGGGAGACGTCCTTGTAGTCGGGGTGGTACTTGAAGACGTACTTGCCGTACAGGGTCTCGCGGTTGCGGGTGACCGAGTACATGCGGTTGAGGTTGACGCCCTCGCCGACGACCGCGAACGGGTCGCGGGTGAAGTAGAGGTTGGGCATCGGGTCGATGATCAGGTCGGACTCGGACTCGGAGTTGACCAGGGAGTCGAGGGTCGTGGACGCCGTGAGGGGCATGTCGATCTCGGCCTTGGTCATGCCGGCCATGGTCTTCTTGACGAACTCGAGGTTGTCCTCGATGGAGTCCAGCTTCTCGCGGACGATCTGCGGCATGTGCTGGCCGCGGATGCCTGCCTCGGCGATGTACTGGTCGGTGAACTCGGCGCGGGCGCCGGGGACCTGGTCGAACACCTCTGCGACGAGGTTCTCGAGGTAGAGCACCTCCACGCCCTGGTCCCTCAGGATCTGGGCGAAGGTGTCGTGCTCCTGCTGCGCGACCTCCAGGAACGGGACGTCGTCGAACAGGAGTCGCTCGAGCTCGTCGGGCGGCAGGTTGAGGAGCTCGTCGCCGGGACGGTGCAGGCAGACCTTCCTGAGCTTGCCGATCTCGGAAGGCACGTGCAGACCTTTCGTCATGGCCTCCTACCTTTCTTTCGGGCCTTTCGGCCGAATCTCTCAGCACCCTTCCGTAACGGGTGCTGCTTGCTGACAGCTCTAGTTATATCCAAATTCCAACCGCAATTCCACCTCGCCCCCGAACGGTCAACAAAGTTCGATGAACGGTATATCGAATATGATTCCCCCATAATGCACTTCGGCGTTCTAAAGTAGCTTTTCTAAGGTAAACGCTCTTTTTTCTCAAAAATCATTCGCAATTACAACTCCAATCTTTCGATTAAGAATTGCATATCTACAACGGTTTTATGTATATAAATGACGCTTGTTCGTGTTTCTGCCTGTATTCGATGATATTCAGCTATCTATCATTCTTATTCACACATACTCAGCAGTTGAGTGAGGATCTAGACCGTTTTTCGCAACGCGACGGGCGTCAGCTCTATGGCTTGACAGCGTAAGAAGTAGGTTAAGATACCGTTCGCACAATACGTCCGTGCCACAAGTCGACTAAATTGAGACAATAGTGAATAGTGTTAGGCAACCGTCCCCTGCGGGGACTGAACGGACAGATGCATATGCCGAGCAAAATCGAAAAAAAGCAAGCCGCCGCAAAGCTGCGCAAACCGCCGCGCGACTTCTCGTACACGCAGAACCGAGAGCTCAGCTGGCTGCGCTTTGATAACCGTGTGCTTGACGAAGCCTTCGACGAGACCGTTCCGCTGTTCGAGCGTCTAAAGTTCGTGTCGATTTTCGAGTCTAACCTCGACGAGTTTCTCATGGTACGCGTGGGCGGCCTGTCCGATCTGGCGGAGCTCAAAAAACAGCCTGTCGACAACAAGAGCAATATGACCGCCTCCGAACAGGTCGATGCTGTCATGACCGAAATGCCCGGGCTCCTTACCCGATGGGAGTCCATCTTTAAGAGCATCGAGGGCAAGCTCGACATCCTAGGCGTTCACCGCGCCTGCATCGATTCGCTTACGCCCGAGGAGCGCACCTTTGTAACCCGTTACTTCCAGGCCTACGTGTCGCCGGTCATCTCGCCGTTGGTCATTGACCCGCGCCATCCCTTCCCCAACCTGCGCAACGGCGCACTCTATCTGGCCTGCGGCCTGGACGGCGTCACCGACGAGGAAAGTCTGCTGGGCCTAATCGAGATTCCCGCCTCGATGAACCGCGTGGTCGAGATCCCCTCGCCCACCGGCACCTACTCCTACATCTTGCTCGAGGACGTCATCCTCGCCTGCCTGGACAGCTGCTTTGGCTCCTACAAGCCACTCGACCGCGCGCTCATCCGCGTCACCCGCAACGCCGACATCGATCCGGACGGCGAGGGCGTCGAAGAGGAAGAGGACTACCGCCAGCACATGAAGCGCATCCTCAAGAAGCGCCTGCGTCTGCAGCCGGTAGTGCTCGCGGTCTCGGGGTCGCTCGAGAAGGCGACGCTCAAGACCATCCGCAAGGCGCTCGAGCTTTCGCGCCGCTCTGTCTTTACCTGCGATATCCCGCTCGACCTGGGCTACGTCTTTGGCATTGAGAGTAAGATTCCCGAGCACCTGCGCAACGAGCTGCTCTTTACGCCGTTTAAGCCGCAGCCCAACCCCACCATCGATATGACCCGCTCCATCCGCGAGCAGGTACTTCAGCACGACAAGCTGCTCTTTTATCCCTATGAGGCCATGAACCCCTTCCTGGATCTGGTGCACGAGGCCGCCTACGACCCCGAGTGCATCTCGCTGCGCATCACGCTCTACCGCGTGGCCAAGCAGAGCCGCCTGTGCGAGTCACTGATCGATGCCGCCGAGAACGGCAAAGAGGTCACGGTGCTCATGGAGCTCCGCGCGCGCTTTGACGAGCAGAACAACATCGAGTGGGCCGAGCGCCTGGAAGAGGCCGGCTGCACCGTCATCTACGGCTCCGAGGGCTTTAAGTGCCACTCCAAGATCTGCCAGCTCACCTATCGCGAGGGCATGGCGCTAACGCGCCTGACGCTGCTGGGCACCGGCAACTTTAACGAGAAGACGGCCAAACTCTACAGCGACTTTATGCTCATGACCGCTCACCCCGGCATCGGCGAGGACGCCAACCTGTTCTTCCGCAACCTGTCGCTGGGCAACCTGCGCGGCGATTACCGCTTCCTGGGTGTGGCGCCCGTCGGACTGAAACCGCTCATCATGCGCGGGCTTGACCGCGAGATCCAGCGCGCCCTCGCCGGCGAGCCCGCCCGCGTGTTCTTTAAACTCAACTCGCTCACCGACCGCGAGGTCATCGACAAGATCGCCGAGGCATCGTGCGCAGGAGTCCGCGTGGACATGATCATCCGCGGCATCTCGTGCCTCAAGCCGGGCGTTCCTGGCAAGACCGAGAACGTGCATGTCCGTTCTATCGTCGGACGCTTTTTGGAGCATGCGCGCGTTTACGCCTTTGGCGTGGACTCGGACATGATCTATCTGAGCTCGGCCGACATGATGACGCGCAACACCGAGCACCGCGTGGAGATCGCCTTCCCCGTGCTCGACCCCACCTGCCGCGCCCTGGTGCACGAGTACATGAGCATGCAGCTGCGCGACAACGTGAAGGCCCGCAGCCTCACGAGCGACGGCACCTGGGTCCCCGTGGAGCGCGCAGAGGGTGAGAAACCCTTCAACTCGCAGGAAGCCCTGCTGGAGCGTGCCTACCGCAACGCCGAGGCCGCGCCCGAGCCCGTCATTGAGGCAAAGCCCGCCCCTGCTCCTAAGCCGCAGCCGGCCACACCCGAGGTTCAGAAGGTCCAGGCGACCGTCATTGAGCCCGAGCCCGCACCTGCACCTCAGCCCGAGCCGCAGGCAGCTAAGCCCGCACCCGAGACGAGCGCCCGTCGCGATAAGCCCGCCGGCAAGACCAAGGCCATCGAGCGCCATCGCCCCGGTCGTGTGCGCATGGGCCTGGGCCTGATCGGCCTGGGTCTTAAGACGCTCATTACCGGCAAGACGAAATAGTCGTTTGTAGAAGCAGTTTGTAGAAGCGCCCCGCATTTGAGGAAAGCCTCGGATGCGGGGCGCTTTTCCCTGCTACCATGGTGCGAATAACAACGCGAATGACAGGCAGGGATATGAAGCTCACTATAGAATCGATGACCTACGGCGCCGACGGGCTGGCGCACGCCGACAACGGCAAGGCCGTCTTTGTGCAGGGCGCCGTGGCAGGCGACACCGTCGAGGCCGAGGTCGTACAGGACGGCAAGTCGTTCATGCGCGCCCGCACCACCGAGATTCTCAAGCCAAGCCCCGATCGCATTCAGCCCCCCTGCCCCTTCGTTGGCATCTGCGGCGGTTGTTCGTGGGGCAATCTCTCACGCACGGCACAGCTCGCCGCCAAGGAGCAAAACCTGCGCTCCACGCTCGAGCGCATCGGCAAGTTCGCTCCTGAGCAGGTCGATGAGTTGGTACAGCCCATCTGCCACACCAAGGACGACTGGGGCTACCGCAATAAAATCGAGCTCGAACCGACCGTCGTCAACGGTCGCGTGCGCCTTGGCATGCACGGTGTCGACCCCAGCAAAATCGTGACCGTCGATGCGTGCCCGCTGTTCGATAAGCGCTTCCCGAAGGCGCTCAAATCGGTCGTCGGCGCACTCAACTATCTAAGCGGCAGCCATGACTTGGGACTCGAACGCGTGGGCATTCGTGCATCGCGCCGTACCAAGGCACTCGAGGTCGCACTCTGGACGCCTACAGGCTCTTTTCCGCGCTCGCAGGTCTCCCGCGTGCTGGCGGACGCCGCTCATCCCACGAGCATCGTGCGCGTGATGAGCAAGGGCGAAAAGAAGGCCCGCCGTGTCTCCAAGGTCGAAATGCTCGCCGGAGAGGGCTCATGGACCGAGAATATCGCCGAGGGTCAGATGCGCTTGTCTGCCCCGTCTTTTTTCCAGGTCAACACCAAGGGTGCCGAGATTTTGATCGAGCTTGTCATGGAAGCGCTCGACCCGCAAGAAGACGAGCTTGCCGTGGACCTGTACTGCGGCGCCGGAACCTTTACCCTGCCGCTCGCCCGCCGCTGCGACTTCGTCGCCGCCGTCGAGGCCTACGGCCCGGCCGTGCGCGACCTGCGCCGTAACCTGGAGATCAACAAGCTTGATAACGTCGACGTCATTGGCGGAGACGCGGTGCGCGAGTTCCCCGACCAGGATGCCGACGTCTTGGTGGTCGACCCGCCGCGCGCAGGCCTCGCCCCCGAGGTGATCGACCTTATCGCCAGCACGAGTGCTCGCGATGTCGCCTACGTGAGCTGCGACCCGGCCACCCTGGCGCGCGATCTCAAACGCTTTGTCGAAGAAGGCACCTTCTCCCCCGTCAAGATCACGCCAGTCGACCTGTTCCCGCAAACCTTCCACTGCGAAACCGTCGTCCACCTCAAGCGTAACTAGACCGTTTGCCCAAGACCACGCCCGATGATTTTTCTGGGACGGGGATAAAAAAATTTGTTCTGAATGATTATTTAATCCCCGTCCCGAAATTGAACCGCCCCCTCATTTCTTGGACATTAGAAATGAGGGGCTTCTTTATGGACGGGAAAGTCGGACACGACGCCGCGCTGAGGACTCTTGCAGCAGAGTTTTGCGACAGGGGATACGGGCGCACCGAAGGCCGAAGGGCGCCCGGACCCGGCCGGGGCCGGCGGCGCGCGAGGGCGAGCTCTTGCGACGGAGCTGCTGCCCGGGCGCCTGAAGGACGAGTTCTACAGGAACCGGTCGTGGCGGAGCTTCGAGGAGTTCAAGCGGGACCTCCACGCCTACACCGTTCACTGGAACAAGAGGAGGCAGGTTAAGCAAAAGGGACTGACCCCGGAGGAGTTCCGGAATCAGTCCCCATGTGCGGCATAGGCCGCAAATTGACCCGTCTAAGTTTCGGGGCGCAGTTCATTTCAGCGCCGCCCGAGAAAGCTAAACGCCTTCTGGCAGGTTGTCCCGGGCCGAGGGCGGCCACCTTGATCGCCCTCGGCCCTCACCCACCTCAACTGCTCCTCAATTACATAGAGCTGATTGAGGGGGCGCAAGCTAGTGGGCGCCTTCCTCCTCGTCGTTGGGTCGGTAGGTGACGAACTCGATAACAAAGGCCAGGACGGCGGAGATGAGCGAGGCGATGATCGCGAAGATCATGTGGGAGATCCCGGCGCCACCAGGGGTCCCGTCGATGAAGTTGAGCAGGTTGAAGACGCCGAGGCCGCCCGAGATGTACATGAGAGCGCCAGTCATTCCCACGATAGCGCCGCCCACGGCGGAGCTCAGGCATGCCACGACGAACGCGCGCTTGTTGGGGAGGGCGATGCCGTAGATGCCCGGCTCGGTGACGCCGAAGAAGAAGGCGGAGATCATCGCGGGAAGGGCGATGCCGCGGAAGCGCTCGTCCTTGTTTCTGAGGTACATGGCAAAGATGACCGCTCCGAGTGCGAACCCGTGGCCGATGGTGGCGGCGAGCACGCTATCGTGGCCGAGGGTGTTCAGGTTCATGATGGAGATGGGGATGAGGCTCCAGTGGAAGCCGAAGATGACGAGGCACATCCACAGTCCGCCGACTAGGGCGCTGCCCAGGACGGAACCAACCACGGGGAGCTGGAAGATGAACGAGAACGCCGCGCTCAGCAGGTTGGTGATGAGGGTGGCCACCGGGCCGATGATGAGGTAGCCCAAGACGATGGAGACCGTCATCGTGGCGAGCGGGACAAGGAACATCTTGAGCGCAGCCGGCATCCAGCTCTTGAGCCAGCGCTCAAGGATAGAGCCGAACCACACCATGAGAAGGATGGGGATCACCGAGCTCACGTAGCCGGACACGGGCATGATGATGGGGAGCCCGAGGGCGGTGGCGTACCACGAGAACGTGCCGGCCACGCCGAGGTCGATGCTGCCGAGCGCCTCGCCCGAGGTCAGGGCGACCATCGTCGGGTAGAGGAGCGCCACGCCGATTGCCACGCCGGTGAACTCGTTCATGCGGAACTTGCGCGCGGCACTGAACGCCAGGGCGACGGGAAGGAAGTAGAAGAAGCCGTCAGCCACGGTGTAGAGCAGCGTGTAGAGGCCGTCGTTTGCAAAGGCCGGGACGAAGTAGGTGATGAGGGCAAGCAGTCCCTTCATGATGCCTGCGGCGGCAAGCGGTCCCAGGATGGGCTGGAAGATGCCAGAGATGAGGTCGATGATGACGGAGGCAACGGTCTTATCGCCCTGGGGCTCGTCGTCGGCGCTTGCGCCGCCCGAGAAGTTGCCGGCCTCCAGGACCGCGTCGTAGACGTCCTCGACGATGTTGCCCACGACCACCTGGTACTGGCCGTTGGCCTGGATGACCTGGATGACGCCCTTGAGGGCCTCGATCTTGGCCGTGTTGGCGCGGGACTCGTCCTTGAGTTTGAAGCGCACGCGCGTGATGCAGTGCGCGACGCTGGCGACGTTCTCGGCGCCGCCTACGTTCTCGAGTATGGATCTGGCCAGGTCGTCGTATTTTTCTGCCATTATTTTCTCCTTAGTGATATTGCCCGGGTGGTTAGCCCAGGTCGCCTCCGTTGGTGGCGATGGCCTGTTGATACCAGTAGAAGCTCTTCTTGCGCCTGCGCTCGAGCGTGCCGTTGCCCAGGTTGTCGCGGTCCACGTAGATGAAGCCGTAGCGCTTCTCCATCTCGCCGGAGCCCGCGCTCACGAGGTCGATCGGCCCCCAGGTGGTGTAGCCGAGCATCTCGACGCCGTCCTGCTCGATAGCGTCACGCATGGCCTCGATGTGCTCGCGCAGGTAGGCGATGCGGTAGTCATCCTCGATCGTGCCGTCGGGAAGCACCTCGTCATAGGCGCCGAGGCCGTTCTCCACCACAAAGAGCGGCTTCTGATAGCGGTCCCAGAGGTCGTTGATCGTGATGCGGAACCCCAGCGGGTCGATGACCCAGCCCCAGTCGCTCGTGCGCACGTAGGGGTTCTCTACGCCGGCGAAGGCGTTGCCCTCGGCGACGCCGCCCACGGAATCGGGGTCGCCCGCGGTACAGCGCGAGGAGTAGTAGCTAAACGAGATGAAGTCGACGGTGTTCTCCGCAAGGATGCGCTCGTCCTCGGCGGTCATGCCCACGTCGATGCCCTCGCGCTCGAGCATCTTGAGCGCGTAGCCGGGGTAGTGCCCGCGTGCCTGCACGTCCACGAAGAAGAGGTCCTCCTGGTTCTTGACCTGCGCTGCACGGACGTCCTCGGGACGACAGGAGTAGGGGTAGTAGCTTCCCGCGGCGAGCATGCAGCCAACCTTGTTCTCCGGGTCGACCTCGTGGGCGATCTTGGTGGCCCAGGCGCTCGCCACGAGCTCGTTGTGCGCGGCGCGGTACTCGGCCTCGCGGGCATTCTCCCCGGGCTCGAGGACGATGCCGGCACCCATGAAGGGACGGTGCAAGATCATGTTCATCTCGTTGAACGTGATCCACCAATGCACGAGGCCGCGGTAGCGGTTGAAGAGCACCTTCACCAGCCGCTTGTAGAGCTCGATGAGGGCGCGGTTTCGCCAGGCGCCGTACTTCTTGACGAGGTGGATGGGGCAGTCGAAGTGCGTGATGGTCACGAGGGGCTCGATCCTGTGCTCGCGGCAGCAGCGGAACACGTCCTCGTAGAAGGCGAGCCCGGCCTCGTTGGGCTCCTCCTCGTCGCCATTGGGGAAGATGCGGCTCCAGGCGATGGAGAGGCGAAAGACCTTAAAGCCCATCTCCGCGAAGAGGGCTATGTCCTCGCGGTAGTGGTGGTAGAAGTCGATGCCCGTCTGGGCCGGGTAGTAGTACCCGGGCTCAAAGTCGAGCATGCGCCTCAGGCCGCGACTTACGTCGTTGCGCTCCGACCCGTGTGGGATGACGTCGACATTGGCAAGGCCGCGGCCGCCCTCGTCATAACCTCCCTCGCATTGGTTAGCAGCGGTGGCTCCTCCCCAAAGGAACCCTTTTGGAAATGGCATGGTGCCTCCTTCTCTCTGGCGCCCCCACCTCTGCGGGGACGCTTTATAACGTCCTTGCGACCTCACGCGCCGGGCCCGTGGCCCTTTCCCTGATGCGCGCGGGCCGCCCGTGAAGGGGTGACTAGCTGATGGCTTGTCCTGCGGCGGCGCGACGTGCCTCCCGGCCTCCAAGCAGGGAGGGGACCTGTGCCAGGCACACGCCGGCGAGGATGATGGCGACGCCCAGCCACTCGACGACGCCGAGCGGCTCGCCGAGGACGATCATGGCGATGAGCAGGCCGGCGGGGAGTTCCGCGGCGGCCATGACAGTGGAGAGACCCGCGGGCAGGTGCGGAGAGCCCATGCCGAAGAGCAAGACCGGGCAGAGCATGCCAAAGAAGCCGGCGATGACGGCAAAGGGCAGGATGCCCTGGGCGAGGACGCCCGAGACGACGTAGTCCGGGCACACCGTGAGCGACATGACCACGGAGCCCGCGCACACGATGACGCCGCGCTGCTCGGACGAGCAGGGGGCCTCGACCTTGCCGGAGAGGGTGACAAAGAGGGAGCAGGACACGGCCGCCCCCAGCGCGCAGAGCAGGGCCACGGGGTCGTACCCGGTGATGCCGGTCTTGTAAACGCCGCTCGCGAACACCGTCCCGAAGACGATGGCCAGGGCGGAGGCCACTTGGAGGGGCCTCGGCGGCCGGCGCGTCATGACGGTCTGCCACACGAGCCCCAGCCACGTGAACTGGAAGAGGAGCGTGAGTGCCACCGGGGCGGGCAGCACGCTCATGGCGTAGCAGTAGAGGATTGAGGTGAGGCAGGTGAGGGCTCCCAGGCCCATGAGCTTAAGGGCGAGCTTCCAGCCCACGCGCTGCCAGCGGTGCCCGAGTGCGTGCCCTGCGAGCGTGGCGAGGGCGAAGAAGAGGCAGCCGAGCCACGCTTGGCTCGCCACCACCTGTGCCGAGGTGAAGCCCGCGGCGTAGGCGAGCTTGTAGGTCGTGGCCATCGCGCCGTAGCAGGCGCCGCCCGCAAAGACCTGGAGCGCCGCCTTGGCCTGTCCCACGCCCGTGGCTCCCGCCCCGGCGGCCTGTTGCTTGATTGTGTTTGTTCCTGCCATTAGGCTCCCCTCCGTCTGCTGCCTTGCAGACGCACGTCTCGTGCGTCTGTTCCCTGCAGTCGGAAGGTGGGCTCGTGCGGTCTTCTGGCGGTGCATGTGGCACCTGCTGCCAAGACGAAAAAAGCCACGCAACCGACTGCTCGGTTACGTGGCAAAAAGGTGGCTAGCGCCCAGAAAAGTCCACGCGTTTTTAGACTGGGACAATGTACTACAACAGGTGAGATTCCGTCAAGAAAAACCGAGGAAAAAAGTGCCTCTGCCCGCCGTACCTGTGGCGGTCGCTCCCCGAACGGGGCGGTGCTGTTGGGGACTGTCTCGATCTGTAACAGTTGGGGCTAGTTTTGGTCGATGGATGTTACAGCTTGAGATTGTTGAGGATGGGTGGGGGTAGCTAATTCGGACGGGGCTATTTTAAACATTGGGAAATCGAGCGTGGCAAGCGGAGGTCTTCGGGGTATAAGACGGCTAATTGTATGCCGCCTATGAAAGGAACCCTCATGCCCAGCGTTGCCGTTCTCGCCGCCGATGGCTTTGAAACTATTGAATGCCTGACCATGGTCGATGTCATGCGTCGCGGCGGCGTGCGCGCCACGCTTGTCTCGATCATGCCCACGCGCGAGGTCGTAAGCTCGCTGCAGATCCCCGTGACCTGCGATGCGCTCTTTGATGAGATCAATTTTGACGAGTACGACTGCGTCGTGCTGCCCGGCGGCCTGCCCGGTGCCACCAACCTGCGCGCCGACCAGCGCGTCTGCGACGTAGTCTGCGATTTCGCCGCGACCAAGCACGTTGCCGCCATCTGCGCCGCCCCGTTTATCCTGGGCGAGCTCGACCTGCTCGAGGGACGCCACGCCACGTGCTTCCCCGGCTTTGAGAAGAGCTTCCCCGAGGGCGCCTATACCGGCGACAAGGTCACGCACGACGGCAACATCATCACCGCCAGCGGCATGGCCCAGTCACTCCCCTTTGCGCTTGAGCTGCTGCGTACGCTCGCTGGAGACAAGGCTGTCGAGAAGGTTGCCGAGGGCATTCAGCTATGATTTTGGCTTCGCAATCACCGCGCCGCATCGAGTTGATGCGCGAAGCGGGCTACGACATCCGCGTCATTCCCGCTGACATCGACGAGACTCCTTTTGATAACGAGGCCCCGCTTACGCTTGTCGAGCGCTTGGCTCGCGCTAAGGCTGCCGCCGTTGCCGCCGAGCACGCCGATCCCAGTGAGCTGACCATCGCGGCCGACACCATCGTCACCTTCGATGGCAAGATTTTGGGTAAGCCGGCAAACGAGGACGAAGCCCGTACCATGCTCCACGAGCTCTCCGGGCGCACGCATCAGGTCGCAACCGGCGTCTGCATCGTTAGAGCCGGAGACGCCACAGCCCCGCACGCCGCCGAGAGCCTGTCGTTTGTCGATGTGACCGACGTGACGTTCTATGAGCTCACCGACGAGCAGATTGAGCGCTACGTCGCCTCAGGCGAGCCCATGGACAAAGCCGGCGCCTACGGCATTCAGGGCACAGGAGGACGCATGCTCGTGCATGATATTTCGGGCGACTTCTACAACGTGGTGGGCCTGCCCATCGCTCGCGTCGCGCGTGCGATTCAAAAACTATCGTAATTGCATCTGGCGCTGGGTATCCCCCAGCGCCTACAATTTCGGCGTACCGTACGGATCCCGACCGGGCATAAGGCCCGGCGGAAAACCGATAGGAGTAAAACATGGATACACTGCTTGAGGCCATTGACGTTTGCGATGTCGATGGCTTTTGCTTTGGCAACTACACGGACGAGGAGGCCGGCACCGGTTGCACCGTAATCGTGGCAACCGAGGGCGCCACCGGCGGTGTTGACGTTCGCGGCGGTGCCCCGGCATCGCGCGAAACCGACCTGCTGCGACCCGAGAACACCGTCGACAAGGTCCACGCCGTCTGCCTTTCGGGCGGATCGGCCTTTGGCCTGGAGGCCGCAAGCGGCGTCGCTCGCGAGCTTGAGAGCCGCGGCATCGGCCTTCCCGTCGGCCCCACGCAGGTGCCTATCGTGTGCTCCAGCTGTATCTTCGACCTCGCCTTTGGTAACCCCACCGTTCGCCCCGACATAGAGGCCGGCATCGCCGCCGTGCGCGAAGCACTCGACAACACCCCCACCACGCTCGAGCAGGGCAATGTAGGTGCCGGCACGGGTGCCACCGTCGGAAAGCTCATGGGGCCCACCACCTGCATGAAAGCCGGCCTTGGCGCTGCCGCCGTGGCGCTCGGTCCCGTTAAGGTAGGCGCCGTGGTTTCGGTCAACGCCTGCGGCAACGTGGTCGACCCCTTCACCGGCGAGTGGGTCGCCGGCATGCGCGCCGCCGCCGATAGCGACCAGATCGTCGACATGGAACTCGCAGCCTTTGCTGCCGCCGGATCCATGCAGATGCCGCTCGACCGCACCAACACCACCATCAGCTGCATCGTCACCAACGTGGAACTCACTAAGGCGCAAGCCACCAAGGTCTCCCAGATGGCCGCAGACGCCTACGCACACGCCATCCGTCCCACACACACCACCAACGACGGCGACACCATCTACACCCTCGCCAGCGGCAAACTGGGCACCCAGGCAAGCGCCGCCGTTCCCCTAGACCTGCTGGGCATGCTCGCAGTAAGGGCCCTGGAAACTGCCATCGTAAACGGAGCCAAAACCGCCAAAACCTCCCACGGCATCCCCGGCGCCGCAAAGTAATCTCACTCGACCGTCGGTCGGAGGCGGGCGGGCATTACGTTTGCTGCTCTACAGTCCTATGCAAGACGAAGGCCACATTAAGTGGCCTTCTTTGCATGCGGAACTCGCGACAAACGTAATGCCCGCCCGCCTCCGACCGACTTCCAATCTAATTCTTTTCAGCCCAGGCCCCTGTGTACCGCGCGTCGAAGATCTTCAAATTCAAATAACCTGACAATCGATTCTTATAGCAGAGGCCCCTTGGCCTTTAGTTTGCTACAAGTTCCGCACGAGCCGGAAAGCACTCAATGTGCTTTCCGTGCGAGCAGGACTGTTCGCAGTGGCAAACTAAAGGCCAAGGGGCCCTGTCAACCTATCAGCAGCGATTACTCAGCAGTTAGTTGAATTTGAAGATCTTTGAGGCAAGACGGTATAGGCCGAGTGTGGTTTTGTCTCCGGCACGACCGCGGAGGTTAGTGAAGAAGCCGACCACACCGTAACGTGCACGACGATACATACGCTCGTCATAGGCCTTCAAATCATTCCACAGCGTCTTCAGGCGCTCGTCGGCGCAATCCTCGTCGGAAAGCTTGGTGAGCACCGAGCAGATCGCCATCATCATAGTGAAATAACCCATCATGTACGAGCGCAGACGCGACGACTCAACATCGCTGTACAGGTGGAACGACTCCATCATGATGCGCGTCACACGGAACTGCTGGTCCAGGCGCTTGACCATCGTGGCCTCGTTGACGCTCTGGCCCTCGCGACCGATAAAGTAGCGATAGAGGTCGATGTCGGCGTAGTACATGGTCTTGCAGCGCGGCAGCGGCACGTATGCGTAGATATTATCCACGTAGAACGTGTGTGCCGGCATAGGCAGATTGGACTCACGCAGCACATCGGTGCGATAGCACAGGCTGTGCATAAGCAGGTTCTGATCGGGACGGAAGTGTCCGATCTGGTCCCAAGAGAAAATCTTTTTGCGCGGAAGGGCAAACTTGTAGCCAATAGCGGTGTGCGTGCCCTCGTAAACCTTCTCGTACACGTAGTTCGAGATAAACAGGTCGACGCGCTGGTCGCGCTCCTCAAAGCCACGCAGAATCGACAGCATGGTCGAAAGCGCCGCACCGTCGAGCCAGTCGTCCGAGTCAACGACCTTATAGTACGTACCATGCGCCTCGCGCAGGCCCGAGAGGACGGCGATACCGTGGCCGCCATTCTCCTGGTGCACCGCGCGGATGATTCCGGGATAACGGGCCTCCCACTCGTCGGCCTTGGCGGCCGTCTCGTCCTTGGAGCCGTCATCCACCACGATAATCTCGATATCGGTGGCGTAATTGCTCCCCTCCAAGATGGAGGTAATGCAATGGTCCATGTCCTTGGCGGCGTTATATGAGGGAATACCGAATGTTATGACTTTATGCATGGCAGGCGATAATCTCATCCGAAAGATCGAGGGCAGAATTGGTCACGGCGTCCATATCGTAGTAACGATACTCGGCCAGACGACCCACCGGGTGGAAGTTCGTCAGGTTCTGGACGCGCTCAAGGTAGCGCTCGTAGAGCTCACGGTTCTCGGGCTCCAGAATAGCGTAGTACGGCGTCTCGCCCGAGCCGGGCGTATAGGCCTTGGAGTACTCCTTCATGATGGTGGTCTTGCCGGGCAGGACCTGACCAGTCATGTTCTTGAACTCGGTAATGCGCGTATAGTCCTCGCTCGTGGTGTAGTTGACGGTGCCCACGGGCTGGAACTGATCCAAATCGAGCGTCTCGAACTTCATATCGAGCGTGCGGTACGGCAGCGCGCCCAGGTCGAGGTTGAACAGCTCGTCGAGCGGACCGGTGTAGACGATCTCGCCACCATAGACCTTGCCGTCGATCTTGACGGTGGTCTCGTCGATTTCAAAGAGGTCACGGGCGTCTACGTCACAGAATACGTCGATCAGATCGTGATCGAGCATATGCTCGAACAGCGCGGTATAGCCGTCCTGCGGCATGCCCTGGAAAGGAGCCTGCGGGAAGTAGCGATCGTCATCGCCCACAAAGACGGGAACGCGGCCGGTGATCGAGGGGTCGATCTGGTCGGGCGTCTGGCCCCACTGCTTCATGGTGTAATGCAAAAAGACGTTCTCATAGACATAATCGGCGACCTCGGCAAGATCCGGGTCGTTCTTCTTGCGCAGCTCCATAATGGGCACCTTGACGTCCTTGCCAAAGGTCTCCACGAGCTTTTGGTACAGCTCCTCGCCGCGCTCATCGCCAAAGGCAAGCTTGAGGCTCGCATGGTTAAAGGGTACGGGCATGAGGGTGCCGTTGATGTTGGCGAGCACCTTGTGCTGGTAGTCCGTCCACTTGGTAAAGCGCGACAGGAAGTTATGGACGCGCTCGTTAAAAGTGTGATAGATGTGCGGACCGTACTCGTGGACCAGGATTCCGGCCTCGTCAGTGCAGTCGTAGGCATTACCCGCGATGTGGCCGCGACGCTCCAAAACGGCAACACGATAGCCGATAGTTTCGGCAAGACGGCGGGCGCAAACGGCACCGGCATAACCGGCGCCGACAACGATCATGTCGTACGCACCGGCATTAAAGCCTTCAGGCAGGCCTGAGGTAATCTGCATCGATACTCCTTGTCAAAAGCCACACGCTTTTTAACTGGGCTTTTTCTCGAACATACGTCGAGACATATTTATCAGAGCGATTATAGCGCTAATGCGTCCTATAATGAGCTTGCCACACAAGGAAAGCTCAAGCACCGCGGCGTACATTATTGAAAGGTAAACCCGCTAGCAGCGGGTTTATTCGTGTACAGCCGAGGGCCTGGAGCTTAGCAAAACGCTTGTAAGGAGTAACATGAGCGATTTCCTAAACCGTATGAAGTCTGCCGCCAAGGCCGACCTTAAGACGATCGTCCTGCCCGAGGGCGAGGATCCGCGTACCATCGTCGCGGCAAACAAAATCATCGAGGAGGGCCTGGCAAAGCTTGTCATCCTGGGCAACCCCGACGAGATCGATGTTCCCGGCGCCACCGTCATCGACCCGCGCAACGCCGAGAAGCACGAGGAGTACGCGCAGAAGTTTGCCGAGCTCCGCGCCAAGAAGGGCGTCACCATCGAGCAGGCTCGTGCCCAGGTGATGGACGCCACCTACTTTGGCACCATGATGGTCAAGATGGGCGATGCCGACGGCCTGGTCTCCGGTGCCTGCCACTCCACCGCCGACACCCTGCGCCCCGCGCTGCAGATCCTCAAGACTGCCCCGGGCACCAAGCTGGTCTCGGCCTTCTTCGTGATGTGCACCGACACCCCGCAATTCGGCACCGACGGTACGCTGATCTTCGCCGACTGCGGCCTCAACATCAACCCGTCCTCTGACGAGCTCTCCGAGATCGCCATCGCCTCGGCCCACTCCTGGTCCACCTTTATGGGCAATGTTGAGCCGCACGTGGCCATGCTCTCCTACTCCACCATGGGCTCCGCCGGTGGCGAGGTCGCCAAGAAGGTCCAGGAGGCCGTGAAGTTCTGCAAGGAGAAGGCACCCGAGCTCGCCATCGACGGCGACCTGCAGCTCGATGCTGCTATCGTCCCCACCGTCGCCCAGCTCAAGGCTCCCGGCTCCTCCGTCGCCGGTAAGGCCAACGTGCTCGTGTTCCCCGACCTCGAGGCCGGCAACATCGGCTACAAGCTGGTCCAGCGCTTCGCCGGCGCCGACGCTTACGGCCCCATTCTGCAGGGCATCGCCAAGCCGGTCAACGACCTGTCGCGCGGCTGCTCTGCCGACGACATCGTGGGTGTCGTAGCCATCACCGCCGTCCAGGCTCAGATGGCTGAGTAGCGGACGCACTCGCCCGAAGGCCGTACGGGCTAACCCCTGAAAACGTCCTCGACCAATGAAACGCCCCCGTTCTGCTCCTTCGGAGCTACGAACGGGGGCGTTTCTGGTCTGCGGAATGTTTTCAGGGGTTAGCCCGTACGGCCTTCTACTGCTACGAAGCATTCAGAGCATCTGGAGTGGACGGCGGCTTGGCTACGAGCTGGGGCTGAGGATCTGAATGGATGGGTGTCGTTGCTGGGAGCGCAGGCGTTACTGGTGATGATCACTTTGGGACTGGAATTTCCGCCTGCTAGCAAAAAGGCCTCCTGAGCTGCTGCTCAGGAGGCCTTTCGTTCAATCGCAAGCGAACGCACTAGTTATTCGCGGTCAGGCGCTCGACGTCGTGGGCGATCATGTATTCCTCGTCGGTGGGGATGACCATGACCGTGACGGCGGAACCGGCGGCGCTGATGACCTGTGGGCCGTTGCCCACGGCCTCGCGGTTCTTGTTGTTGTCGATACGCACGCCCAGCCACTCAAAGCAGTCGCAGAAGGCCTTGCGGATCGACCAGTCATTCTCGCCGATGCCGGCGGTAAAGGTAATGGTGTCCACGCCCGCCATGGAGGCAATCATGGAACCAGCTTGCTGCATGGCCTTGTATGCGAACATATCGAAGGCAAGCAGGCAGCGCTCGTCACCCTCGGAAGCGCGCGTACGAATGTCTCGGGCATCGTTGGAGATGCCCGAGATGGCAAGCAGACCGGACTGCTTGTTCATCATGTCGTCGACTTCCTGGTAGCTGTAGCCGCCCTCGCGCTGCAGGTAGCACACGGTAGCCGGGTCGATGGAGCCGCAGCGGGTTCCCATCATCAGGCCGTCGAGCGGCGTGAGGCCCATCGTGGTGTCGCGGCACACACCATCCTCGATGGCGGCAAGCGAGGCGCCGTTGCCCAAATGGCACGAGAGCAGGCGGTGGCAGCGCGAGCCCAGAATCTCCTTGGCCATCATCCACTCGTAGCGGTGGCTCGTACCGTGGGCGCCGTACTTGCGCACGTGGTACTTGTCGCACACGTCCTTGGGCAGCGCATAGGTGTAGGCAACCTCGGGCATGGTCATGTGGAACGAGGTGTCGAAGACGGCCACGTTGGGCAGCTCCGGATACTTCTCGCGGCAATATTCGATTGCCGCGGCCTCGCCGTAATTGTGCAGCGGGGCGAGCGGGGCCACCTCAAGGATCTTAGCCATGACCTCATCGTCGACGACCGCGGAATCATCGAAGTGCCAGCCACCCTGAACGATACGGTGGCCGATGCCATCGATCGTAAAGTCGGTCTTCTCGAGCTCCTCGAGCACGCGCGCAATGGCGCAGCGATGATCGGGAAAAGGAATCTCCTCGGTCAGCTTGGCACCACCGTTCTCGGAATGGCCAAAGGTGCCCATCTCCGAGCCGATACGCTCGCAGTTGCCCTTGGCGAAAACCTCGCGGGTATCGGTATCCAAAAGCTGATATTTAAGGCTCGAGCTGCCGGCGTTGACAACAAGTACGTTCATGAGACTCCTTCGTGATTACAGTACGGTCGGCAAACCTATAAGGTGGCCGTACACTTAATAAGAAGTTATCAGAATCCAATAAATATCTATTAAACTCTTCGCCCAAAGAGCGTAAAAGGGGGCTGAACGGCACAAGGCCATCCAGTCCCCTCCCCTTGCATCAATTACTTGCCGTTGACGATGCGCTCGACGTCGGAAGCGATCATGAACTCCTCGTCCGTGGGGATGACGAAAATCTTGACCTTGGAATCCTTGGCTGACAGGCACCAAGCGCCGTCGCCGCGCAGAGCGTTGCGGGCATGGTCCATCTTGACGCCCATAAAGGCCAGACGATCGGCCACGCCAGCGCGGACGGCCGGAGCGTGCTCGCCGATGCCGGCGGTAAAGACCAGGGTGTCCATGCCGCACATGGAGGTGGCCATCTCGGCGGCCTTGGCGGCAATCTTGTAGACGAACATATCGAAGGCGAGCTGGGCCTCGGGGTCGCCGGCAGCGGCGAGCTCCTCAACGTTGCGGCAGTCGTTGGTCTTGCCACCGGTCACAGCCAAAAGGCCGGACTTCTTGTTCATCATCTCGTCGACCTCGTCGAAGGTGTAGCCGCCTTCGCGCTGCAGGTAGCACACGGTGGCCGGGTCGATGGAGCCGCAGCGGGTGCCCATCATGACACCGTCGAGCGGCGTCAAGCCCATGGTGGTGTCCATGCACTTGCCGTCCTCGATGGCGCACAGGGAAGCGCCGGAACCGATGTGGCACACGACGACCTTGCGGGCCTCGCCGTTGGTCATCTCGGCGACCTTCTTGGAGATGTAGCGATAGCTGGTGCCATGAGCGCCGTACTTACGGATGTGCAGCTTGTCGCAGACGTCCTTGGGCAGGGCGTAGGTCTTGGCGACCTCGGGCATGTTGAAGTGGAAAGCGGTGTCGTAGACCGTGACGTTGGGCAGGTCGGGATACTGCTCGAGGCAGTACTCGATAACGTTGGCCTCGGGGTTGTTGTGCAGCGGAGCGAGCGGAGCGACCTCGCGGATCTTGGCGAGGACGTCCTCGTCGACGAGGGAGGAATCGCCAAAGTACCAACCGCCCTGAACGATACGGTGGCCGATGCCCTCGATCTTGACGCCGTTGGCCTCGAGGTCCTTCAGGACGACCTCGATGGCGACCTTGTGGTCGGGGAACTCAATGTTCTCGGTCACCTTCTTGGAGCCGTTGGCAGCGTGGGTGAAGGTACCGCCGGTAAAGCAGACGCGCTCGCAGGAGCCCTTTGCGGACACCTTGTGGGACTTGGTATCGATGACCTGATACTTAAGGGTCGAAGATCCTGCGTTGACGACCAGAACGTTCATGTGTCTCCCTACTAACAGGCGGTGTGGCGCCGCCAGGTTACATACGCTTCAATAATAAACCCAAACGCCCTCGCGCTCGGGTTTATTGCGTTGATATATAAGTTATCGATGCCTAAATGCTCATGGCCTTTGACTTGTAAGACGAAATAGCGCGGGGATATACACCAGGGAAGTAATCCCGAGCGCAACAAGCAATACGACTCGAATGCCCGCAACGCTACTCAGCACAGAGTTGAGCAGATAGAAAAGAACAGCGCCCACCGCCACCATCTGGCTTTGAACCGAAATCAGTGAACAGCGCATCGATGAATCGGCAGCATTTTGAAAAACTGAGTATTTGATTGGGGCAAACAACGAGTAGGCGACCGTCTGCAGCACATAGAACACGGGCAGCAAATTAGCCGGAGTAAGGGGGATCAAAAACAAAGCTGTCAATACTAAGCGAATGATGCCGCAAATACGCGCAAAACGGCCCTTGTCGACATGAGCACTCACACTGGGCACAATAAGCCCCATAGAGGCCGAGGCAAGGAGCTGGACCGCAATGGTCACACCCGAAGCGACGGCATTCATTCCGCGACCCGCAAGCAGCAGTGAGAAAAAGTCTTCCAGGGCGACAAAAGCAAATGCCTGAGAACAGTCCATGATGAACGCTGAACGAAGAATGCCATTACACGCAATAGCAGCACCGATCATCTTCGGGCTAATTCCACGCTCAGGTGCCCCCGCAGCGCCCCCTCTTCGCATCTCAGGAATGCAGACAACGACAACCAACGTCAACACCATTGCGATGATATCTGCCGAAAGACCAATGAGATATGCACCGACAGACGAAATGAAACCGCCCACGCAAGCGGAGATGGCATAAGAGGCATAGAAAACAAATCGCTCAACGACATTAAGTCTTACGAGCTGGTCCTGAGAGACGCTGTCAATGTAAATCGCTTCTATGGATCCGCTCAGACATGCAACGGCAAAACCTTTGAGAGCGAACGCACCGATTAAAAGCAGAGGGGAACGGACGAGAAGCAGGGCGGCGTAGTATCCAAGCATCCCCACGACGCCAACGAGACCGCTTGTCTTTCGTCCAAACCTATCAGCAATATAGCCAGTGGGAACTTCAAGGATGAACTTGCTCACTTGATGTGCAATCATCATGCTAGAAATCGCCGCCATCGAGAATCCGACGAATTCAAGGTAAACCGTCAGAAAATACAAAATGGTGCTGAAATTCGACAGAAAAACGAACGTCATATAAAGCAAAACCGTACGGTTTTTCATGCTCCGCCCTCCAAGAGTCAACAATCTAAATCGGAATCTTGGAAAAGCATGAGGGCAAAGCCGTCAGTCATGTGTTACAAGGCGTCAACATTCACTTGACGACACGAGGCCAAATGGCCTCACGAAGCGAGATGACGCAATAGGTGGAGAAATACCGTCTGGTGTCGATCGGTCCAGGCATTTTGTCGATAGCAAAAGTAAATGGGCAAGGCTACGTCATGTGAGGCTTCAATGGAGCACTCGCTCACTTCCGATCCATCCGATGCGTGAGAAGAGCCAGAAAAACCCAATATCAATCCCCCGGCTTGAAGAAACTCAGCCTGCGCCCTGTTTTCGTATTCGACATCACGGAAGCGAAAATTGACGAGCTGGGCTTCAGGGCATTGGTTAATCGCATTGAGACAGGGTGACAAATTAATGGGAACAGCGAGCCTGCCGCCCAGTAACTCACGAATGGTCATAGCGTCAACAGATTGATGACCCGCTGGGTATGAAAGAACCTTGAGCTCCTTTTCACCCAAATATTTTGAAGAAAGAACGCTGTCCCGTGGTTCCTCAAACGAGATAGCCGCGTCCGAAATTCCAAGTATAAGTGATTCAAAGCATGTAGCCGTTGGCTGATGCCACACATCAAGGTGAATCTGAGGGTGCGAGCGTTCAAACGAGTCATACCAGTTTTCGGCAAAAAGGCGCCCCCGCCCATGAAGGCAGGGGGCGTAAAGACGGAAATGGCCGTCGGGCGAAACGCCGCCGTTCCCCGATTGAGCGTACTTTTTGAGATCGTCGACTTGTGCCAGGATCACGCGTGCACGACGCGCAAATTCTCTGCCCGCCGGAGACAAAACAGCCTCCCCCGCCGATCGGTTGAGCAAAACAATCTGATACTCAGATTCCAACTTTTTGATTGCCGACGAAACGGCCTGCGGACTCACATGAACGGCGCGAGCTGCTTTGCGCACGCCGCCATAGTTCGCTACCGCTTGAAGGTATTCGAGTTGAGAAAGCTGCATAGATTACTCCAAAGGCAGCCAAGTCGACGGACTACGCGCCCTCAGATGAGGTTCTCGCCCAGGTTCTTGCCGCCGAGGACGTGCATGTGGAAGTGCATGACGGTCTGGCCGGCGTTGACACCCTTGTTGGAAATGACGCGGAAACCGTCCTCCAGACCCTTGGCCTTGGCGACCTCCTGGATGGCGTGAGCCATGGCGCCCATGGTCTCGGCAGGCACGTTGTCGGCGATGTCGCTGTAGTGCTTCTTGGGGATCACGAGCGTGTGGACCGGCGCCTGGGGGTTAAGGTCGTCGAAGGCGATGACCTGATCGTCCTCATAGACAACGGTCGAGGGGATCTCGTGGTTGGCAATTTTGCAAAAGATGCAATCGCACATGGTTGGTTCCTTTCTCACAGACCAAGGTAATTATATTTGGTCGGGATGGTTAGAACGAGAGGTTGTCGTCGGTGTTGGCGGCTTCGCCGTCGGCGAGCACGTCGTTGCCGTCGACGTCCTTAAGGAGCACCGAGACCTTCTGCTCGGCATCGGACAGGCGGGTGCGCAGGCTCTTGAGGAGCTCGACGCCGCGGGTGTAGCTCTCGAGCGACTCCTCGAGCTCCATATCGCCCGACTCAAGGCTGCGGATGATGAGCTCCAGCTCTTGCGAAGCCTGCTTGTACGTAAGCTGCTCGACCGGGGTCTTCTCTGCCATATCTGTTTCCTTTCCTAAAGGTCTATCACTGTGAAACGAGGTCTACTCGACCGTATCGACGGTTGCTGCCACGTTGCCGTCCGCCATGCGTACGCGGATGGCGTCGCCCGGCTTAAAGGTCTTGGCACTCGTAGCCACACCATCATCGCTGTACGCGATGGAGTAGCCACGGGCAAGCACCTTGAGCGGCGACAGGGCATCGAGCGACGCGGCAGCTCGGCCCAGGTCGGACGCGGGTTTGCTGAGCATCGTGCGCCCCTGATGCTCCAGGCGAGAACTCGCGAGCGTGAGCGCATGGCGCTTGCCATCGAGTCCTGAGGTGCTTGCGATCAAGCGCTCGGGCAGACGCTCGAAGTTGGAGCGGAAGGCCCCAACCGAACGCGTTATGGCGCCGGACAGACGATCAGCCGTCAGGGCAAGCTCAGACTCGCGACGCTCGACCATAAACGTTGGGTCGTTGAGGCACGGGCGGCACGCAGCCGCATCGAGTGCATCGCCTAAGCGAGCCGTATAGGTGTCCCAGGCACGACGACCGCGTTGGTCGAGCATTTCCAGATCGACCTGATCCGACCCGATCATCGAAGCCATCGCGGCGCCCAGACGCTGATGGCGCGTCTCGAGCACGTCGGCCAACTCCGTCATAGCCGGCGCCACCGATTCTGCCGCCGCCGTTGGCGTGGAGGCGCGACGGTCGCTCACCATATCGCAGATCGAGGTATCGGGCTCATGCCCAATACCGGTCACCACGGGCACGGGACAGGATGCCACCGCACGGGCAAGCTCCTCGTCGTTAAAGGTCATGAGGTCCTCGAAGGAGCCACCGCCGCGCACGAGCAAAATGCAATCGGGCGCCGGCGTAATGGCAGCGGCGCGGCGCAAGCCTTCAATAAGCTCTGCCGGCGCACCCTCGCCCTGGACCTTTGCGCCCACGCAGACGAGCTCGACGAGCGGATTGCGACGACGCAATGTGCGCTTGACGTCATCGATTACGGCGCCCGAAAGCGAGGTGACGACTGCCACACGCGAGCAAAACACCGGAATGCGACGTTTGCGCGCCTCATCCATCAGGCCCTCGCGACGCAGCTTTTCGGCCAACTGAGCCACCTGCTGACGCAGCAGGCCTTCCCCCGCCAGCGAGAACGAGCGGGCGACAAAGCTCATGCGACCCGTGGGCTTGTAGAGATTGAAACTGCCCTTAAAGCTCACCTGCATGCCGTCGCGCAGATCGAAGGTACGCTTAAGATAGGCGCCCTTCCAGATGATGCAGTCGACGGCCGCCGAGTCGTCCTTGATTTGGAAGTAGCAGTGGCCGCTTCGGGCATTGGGACCGCGGAAACCAGTGACCTCACCCAAAACGCTCAGCTGTGGAATGGCATCGAGCGCGCCGGCGGCGATCTCCACCGCTTGGCTCACGCTGAGCTCTTTGCGCTCCTGCTCGTCCGATCCGTCGAACTCGGCGGAAACGGCATTGCCGGTTAGATTCCAGCCTGCCACGCAGCCCCCTTTCGTCATCGTGCACATGGGCTCCGGCCCTGCGCTAATTCAAGTCCAACACATAGTACAGCGCCGCGGGGACACAAATCCCCACGGCGCCCGTCGGTCCCATTTGTTATCGGTTGGAGTTTCTGTTGTAGCGAGCCATAAGGTAGAGCAGCTGAATAATCGAGGTGAGCGCCGCGGCCACGTAGGTGAGCGCGGCAGCCGTCAACACCTTCTTGGCACCGTTGACCTGCTTGGAACTCATGCCCGACTGCTCAATATACGCCACGGCACGTCGGCTGGCATCAATCTCGACCGGCAGCGTAACCAGCTGGAATAGCACACTAAACGAGAAGAAGATCAGCGCGAGGGTCGTGAGCCCTGCTATGTTCATAAACAGGCCCATGAGCAGCACGATCGTCCAGGTGTTCTGGGTAAAGTTGACGACGGGGACCAAAGCGGTGCGTACCTTCATCATGGCGTAACCGCTTTGACGCTGCGCGGCATGACCTGCCTCGTGGCAAGCGACAGCAACGCTTGCGACCGACCCGCCCGAACGGTTAGCGTCCGACAGATACAGGTTGTTATCCTGCGGGTTGTAATGGTCGGTAAGCTCGCCGGCAACGCCCTTGATGCCCACGGCGCTACAACCGTTGGCGTCGAGCATGCGGCGAGCGACCGTGGCGCCCGTATCGCCGTCCGAGCGCACCTTAGACCACGTCTTGTACGTCGAGTTGATATAGCTCTGCGCGGCAAGGCCAAGCACTGTGCAGACAAGGACAACCAACAGGTACAGCGGGTCGATACCAAAGCCGTATCCATAGTAATAAGGCATGCGAATTCCTCCGAATCGAGTTACACGTTGGAGGCATTCTACCCACTCAGCCGACTAGGCTTCCCTATAACAACTCAATCTTTCCGTCCTTCACGGTGAGGCCCATGTTGCCGGAAAGCAGATCGTCCAGGCGCGAGCCCACAAGCTCAAAACGCCAACCTTCACGCAGGCGGCTCTGCTCGGGATGCTCAATGTAGTCGGCCAGGTCATCGCGTGAGGCAATGACCGAGGTAGCCACGCCCGAGCGCTCGGCAACCAAGCGAATGAGTGCATACATCAGGTCGGTCACGCTCTCCAGCTCCGGCGAGATCTGGCGATGCCCGCGCACCATGAGCGGCAGGCGGTCGTGCGGGCAGCTCGCGCCGCGTTTGATGGCCATGAGCGCGCCGTCCACATCGCGCTCCCCCAGCTGGTCGGTGCCGCGGATGCTGCGGAACTCCTCGACGCGCACGGGATTGCGCTTGACGAGCGCCAGCAACGTATCGTCGGACATGACCCACTTGCGCGGGACGTTGCGGCGCTCGGCGCGGTCCTCGCGCCAGGCGGCGAGCTCGCGCGCGATGCCCAACTGGTGACGGCTGCACGAGTTGATGCGCTTGACCTTGCGGAACGCCTCGTGACGATCGGCGCGATAGTGCGACTCGTCGGCCAGTGGGCGCAACTCGTCGAGTACCCAGTCCACCCGGCCCAGCTCGCGCAGGCGACTCATCATCTCGGTATAGGCGACGATCAGGTACTTGACGTCATCGATCGCGTACTCGATCTGCTTATCGGTCAACGGGCGGCGTGACCAATCGGTCAGCGACTCGGTCTTGGGCAGTGATACGCCGCAGAACGTCTGAACGAGCGCGCCATACGAAATCTGCTGGCGCTCGCCCAAAAAGGCGGCGGCAACCTGCGTGTCAAAAATGGGACGCGGCAGCACGCCCACGGTATGGAGCATAACCTCCATATCCTGCGAGCAGGCGTGAAACACCTTGGTCACGCTCTCGTCGGCCATAAGCTCTGCCAGCGGCGATAGGTCGTCGATCACCAGAGGATCGACCGCGACGCTCTCGGCAGGGGTGGCGATCTGGACCAAGCACAGGCGCGGGTGGAACGTGCGCTCGCGCAAAAACTCGGTATCGACGGCAATCGCGTCGAACTCGCGGGCGCGCTGACAAAAGTCGAGCAGAGCCTGATGTGTGGAAATGTACATATCAACCCATCGAATAAGGTTAGGCCCGAAAAACACGGGTAGGATATCGGCATTGCCCTACAACTATACTCGGTTAGTCACAGAACGGGAACGTAAGTATGCGCTGCCTTATCATCCACAACCCGGCATCGGGCCCCAGCTCAGATGAAATCTTCGCATTCACGCACGCCCTCGCGCAGGGCGGCGACGAGGTCGTGATGCGTTTTATCGGCGATGGCATGGAACCCGAGGACGCCGTGGCAGACGTGCGCGAGTTTGACCGCGTGGTGATTTCGGGCGGCGACGGCACCGTCTCCAACGTGCTCGACCAAATGCGCGGATGCGGCGTCCCCACGCTCGTCTTCCCCTCCGGCACGGCCTGCCTGTTCTTTAACAACATCGGCAATGCCCCTGAGGCCGCGGCGCTCGCCAAGGCCTGCCGCGTCGGCCGCACCGTCAAGGCGGATATGGGTGAGCTCTTTTGGCTCGACGAGAACGGCAACGAAAAGCGCCACGGCTTTATTATCATCGCCGGATCGGGCTACGATGCCGAGATCATGATGAAGGCCGCCCCCACCAAAAACGACATCGGCGAGATCGCCTATTTCCTGTCGGCGCTCGCCACACCCAACCCCACGGTGGCGCACTTTACGATTGAGCATGACGGCATTGTCGAGGAGCTCGATGGCATCTGCTGCATGGCCGGCAACACCTCGGTCATTCAAAACGACATTAACCTGTTCCCCGATTGCCGTATGAACGACGGCATGGTCGACATCGCGGTCATCGAGCCCGTAAAAACCGTCCAGCTCCTGCCCACCGTGATCACCGCCGCGCTCGACCCCGCCGGCAAGGTGCTCGGCCGTCCGCAGTTCAAGATCATCCAGACCAAAGAAGCCAAGATCACCTGCACGCCGTCGCTGGGTATGCAGTTCGATGGCGAAATCATCTCCAGCAACTCGGGCGTCTTTGGAGCCCGTGCGCTTCCGCAATGCCTCGACCTCATCGTCGACGAATTCTCCCCGCTCGGAAAATAGGAGGACCCCATGAATGACAATCCCCTGCTCGGCTTTATCGTCATTGTTCTGGCCATGCTCGTCGGCTATGCGATCAACGTGATCCACCGCCGGAAGAAATAATTCCACATTGGTATGATATTCATCCAATTCTCGTATCCCCCGTTGTTTATGCATTTGCCAAACAGCGGGGGATTTTTCTTTGCGACTCGTGCAAGGTGCTTTATCCAGCTGCAGTAATTGCAGGGTGCCTTTATTTAACTTAAGCTACAAAATGAGTATTCTTATCCGTTCATCGCATATTTTAGGACGCTCATCGAGTATTTCATCAAGATAGATGAATACTCTTTAGACTTCCGATAGGCTAATAGATGTATTTATTAGCTGAAATCCTGCACGGTTCCGCGGGGTTTCAACGGTTGGGAGGGATTATGAGGTTTACTCATCCCGTCAACACGCTCAAGAAGCTTGGCTGCGGCCTTGCATTCGGAGCTGCGGCCATTATGGCCATGCCGACTTCGGCGCTCGCCTGCACCCAGATCTACATGGGCAGCAAGCTCACGGCAGACGGCAACACGTACTACGGCCGCGCAGAGGACTTTAGTACGCGCTATATCAAGCACTTTGGCATTGAGCCTGCGCACAAGGACGGTAGCAAGTACACTTCGCTCGAATCCGGCTTTGAGTACAAGTCCACGGGCCCCACGTATCGCTACACCTTCGTTCGCGACAACCCCTCTCAGTGGGAAGATCGCTATGACGCTTATTCCGAGGCTGGCATCAACGAGAAGGGCGTCTCCTGCTCTGCCACGCTGAGCACCTCCTACAACGAGAAGGCCGAGGAGGCCGACCCCGTTACCGAGGAGACCGGCATCGGTGAGTACAACTACGCCAGCGTCATCCTGGGCGAAAGCGCCACGGCCCGCGAGGGCGTCGAGCTCCTCGGAAGCCTGGTCGACGAGCAGGGCATCTGCACCAACGACCAGATCATCATCGCCGACAACAACGAGACCTGGCTGTTCGCCGGACTTTCTGGCCATCAGTGGATTGCCATGAAGCTCGCCGATGACATCGCCTCGGTCAACCCCAACATCGGCAACCTTAACTACAAGGTTAACCTCGACGACACCGAGAACTGCCTCCACTCCAAGGACATTCAGACCATGCCCGAAGAAAAGGGCTTTGCCAAGTACTTCGATGACGGCCAGTTCGACGTTGCCCAGACCTACGGTGAGGAAATTAGCGAGAATGCCATGCATTCTTGGTCGCGCTATATCCAGGGACGCGATTACTTCATGGCTCCGCTTGCCGAGGGCACCGACTACGAGATCGTCAAGGACGAGCGCGAAGATGCTCGCGCCACGACCGGCGCCCTGGTCCACGAGATGCAGCCCCTGTTCTTCCAGCCCGGCAAGTCCGACTGGAACACCTTTGAGATGATCCGCAGCTTTGCTACTCGTGGCGAGAATGTCGCCGGCCTCAATGCCAACACCGACGGCGCCTATGCCATTGGTTCCAACCGCAACACCGAGATCCACACCTTCCAGATCCGTCAGGGCATGGACCCCGAGATCGCGACCATCCAGTGGGAGATGCTCTCCAACGCCGAGTTCTCCGTCGCTATCCCCTTCTACTCCGCACTGCTCACCGAGGTCAGCCCCTACTTCAGCGATCAGGATGTCTCCTTCGATCACTGTGAAGAGGAAGACGTTGTGAACAACGAGGAGCCCAAGAACTCCATCAACTACGTTCTCATGGACATTAACACGCTCGCCTATGAGAACCGCGACAACTGCGCTACCGGCGTCCGCGCCTATCTCGACGCCCTGCAGAAGGAGCTCATTGAGCAGAACCTGACCGTCGACGAGGCCATGCAGGCCGCCAAGGACACCGAGGCCCGCACCGCCCTGGCCAACAAGGCCGGCAAGGCTGCCACCAAGAACACCTATGTCAAGTGCAAGGCCATGCTCGAGGAAATGCGCGATTACCTCAAGAAGGGCGACTTCTCCGAGAAGTTCGTCCCGAGCGACTACGATGCCGACAACGATTGCCTGGTCGAGTCCATCACCTACGCCGACGAGGCCCTCTCCGATGAGGACGTTGCCGAGCCCGAGGTTAAGGAAGAGGCGACCGAGGAGAAGTCCGAGGGCAACAACATGGCCGCCATGGCCGTTGGCGCCGTCGTCATCATCGGTGTCTGCGCCTACGTGATCTATCGTCGCAAGAAGGCCTAAGACCCTTACGTTCTAAAGGAGGGCGAGACAGCGTGAGCGGCCTTGCCCTCCTAGCCCGTCATCTGACCGGCGGGAAACACCGCCGAAATCTTTTCAAAAAAGATTTCCCCGCACACACTTCGCTGTGCTATAGTGCAGCGCAACAGCAACTAGGTGCGACAGCGCCACGGCATCACGAAAGGAGCCACCAACATGAAGAACTCGATGACGTCTCTCAACAACTGGTGGTGGCGTGATGCGAATACGATCGGTCGACGGTGAGTCCCTCACGCCTGTTTTTACGCTCTAGGTGACTGAAAGGCCTCCGGTTTCGACCGGGGGCCTTTTTCTATCTCGAGCCCGATCGCATTCGCATCACGCGCCTCCACTTTTTCTTGCACTCCCCCTTTTCGAAAGGACTTTCACCATGTCTCAGAACACCGCCGCCACCGCCCAGCCCCGCACCGTCCAGACCGCCGACCGCGGCAAACTCGACCTCAAGGCACTCACTCTCTACGCCATCCTCCTCGCCGCCGGCTTCGTCCTCAATATGACCGTCTCCAAGTTCTTTAGCGGTCTCACCGGAGGCTTCCTCTCGCCCGAGTTCATCATCGCAGCCTTCTGCCTCGAGATTCTCATCGTCAAGCCCAACATCGGCCAGTCCGCGATTATCGGCCTCCTCGCCGGCGTGGTGATCCAAATCACCGCCTCCGTCAAGGGCCCCGACCTAATCGCTGAGCCCGTCGCCGCAATGGTCATGGCTCTGCTCGTCTCTGTGCTCGCCGACTCCAAGGCCAAGGGCCTGCTCCCGCTCGTCGGCACCTTTGTTGTCACCTTCATCTCCGGCATGATCTACGCCGCGATCTTCTCCTTTGGCGTCATGAACAACCCGGCTTTCATGGGCGTCATGGCTCCTGTCGTCGCCGCCACCGGTGTTGCCAACGCCATCATCGTGACCGCCCTCTACATCCCCATCAAGAAGGCCCTCAAGCTCAACGACTAAGTAGCCGACAAGCCACACGCAGACACCTCTACAACAACTCTGCTCATAACACTCTAAAACCCAACGACGCCCCATCCCTGCGCCGCCCATCAACTATGCCGACGCAACACCCATTGAGAGAGGGAACTCCCATGTCTCAAAACAACGCCCGCACCGTTACCGCCACTGCCAACTCCGCTGGAATCATCGACATCAAGTCGCTCGTCCTGCTCGCCATCCTGCTCGCCGCCGGCTTCATCCTCAACTTGACCCTCGGCAACGCACTTGCCATCGTGGGCATCAAGCCGCAGTTCATCATCGCCGCCTACGCACTCGCCATTCTTCTGATCGACGCAAGCTACCTCCAGGCAATCATCTTCGCGGTTATCTCCGCCTGCGTCATCCAACTCACCACGTCAATCCCCGGCCTCAACTTTGTCACCGAGACCGTCGCCGCGCTCGCCATGGTCTCGCTCGTCAAGTCAGGCATCGGCGGTAAGAACGTCAACCCGCTCGTCGCCACGTTTGTCGCCACGTTGATCTCGGGCGTACTCTTCGCCGTGTTCGGCACGGTAATCATGGGCGGCGCCATCGCCTCCGCCGCGGTCAAGATTCCGCTGGTCCTAGGCACCGCCGTCTTCAACGCCATCCTGGTCCAGGCCCTCAGCATTCCGCTCAAGAAGGTCTTCACCAAGTAGTAATACTTGCTACCATGTAGACCGCCGGTCGTTTTGCGACCAGTGCTCTTTTACGATAGAAAGGCCCCCATGAGCTCCAGCAATACCATCATCAAGCTCGATGACGTCTCATTTGCCTATGGTCACGAGGCGCAGAATGCCCTCGATCACGTCTCACTCACCATCGAAAAGGGCGAGTTTGTGGGCGTCATCGGCCCCTCAGGCGCTGGCAAATCGACGCTTGCCGCCGTTATGAGCGGAGCCATCCCCCACCATTACACCGGCAAGCTCTTTGGAGCCACGCTCGTCGATGACCGCGACACCTGCGAGATCACCCTCACGGATATCTCGCGCGTGGTGGGAAGCGTACTGCAGGACATCGATGCCCAGATGGTTGCACCCATCGTTGAAGACGAGATGCTCTTTGGCCTCGAGAACTTTGGTATACCGCACGACCAGATCGAGGAGCGCATCAGCCAGACGCTGGCGACCGTCGGCATTAGCGACCTGCGCCACCGCGAGATTGCCACGCTCTCGGGCGGGCAAAAGCAGAAAGTCGCAATCGCGGCGATCATCGCCATGGCACCCGACGTGCTCGTGCTCGACGAGCCCACGGCAGCGCTCGACCCGGCAAGCTCCACACTCATTTTTGACACCCTGCGCCAAATCAACCGCGAGCACGGCATCACCGTGGTTGTCATCGAGCAGAAGGTCGCGCTGTTGTCAAAATACTGTAGCCGTGTGCTCGTCATGGCAGACGGCAAGCTCGCGTTTGACGGCGAACCCCACCAGGTCTTTGCCCACGCAAGCGAGCTGCGCCAGATGGGTGTCGACAGTCCCCGCGTCGCGCGCATCGCGAACAGCCTGGCAGAAGCGGGCCTGTTGCCGAGCGATCAGGCACCCTGCCTCAATGTTTCCGAAGCACACCAGCTAATCTCATCCTTACTTGCGGATGCAACGAGCAAGGACGCGCCCGCCGATATGCCCGAGACCTCTCCCCATATCCCGGCGGTCCCCCGCGGCGCCAATCAGGAGCCAGTAGTTGAGCTCGCCGATGTTACCTTTGCCTACCCCCATGGTGGTGCCTCGGTCAGCAACCTCAACATGTGCGTCTATCCCGGCGAGCTCGTGGGCGTCATCGGCCAGAACGGTGCTGGCAAGACCACGCTCACCAAGCTGTTGAACGGCCTTCTGCATCCAGCGTCGGGAACCGTGCGTATGGCGGGGATGAACACCGCCGACGTTCCCACCAGCGCGATTGCTGCAAAATGCGCGACGCTGTTCCAGAACCCCGACCGCCAGCTCTGCCGCGACACCGTACTCGACGAGATTGCCTTTGGTCTTGAACTGCACGGTGTCGGCACCGACGAGGCCCGCCAGCGCGCACGGGTGGCGGCGGAGCGCTTTGGGCTCCCCTTGGACGAATCGCCGTTCTCGCTTTCGCGCGGACAGCGACAGATGGTCGCCCTAGCGTCCGTGGTTGTGCTCGACCCACAGGTGGTTTTGCTCGATGAGCCCACGAGCGGCCTCGATTACCGCGAGTGTATGACCGTGATGGAGACGGTGAGCGAGATGGCCGAGCGCGGCTGCGCCGTGATCATGGTGTGCCACGACATGGAGGTCGTCTCGGACTTTGCCCAGCGCCTGGTAGTCATGGCTGACGGGCGCATCCTCGAGCGCGGCGACGCGAACCGGATCTTTGCCGACGATGCCCTCATGCGCGCCGCCTACGTGGAGCCACCGCAGGTTGTGGCCCTGTCCAAAGAACTCGCGCGCGACGTTTCGCCCCGATTCGCCGGAATCAGTCAGGTCTCCGATCTGGTCGACCTGGTAAAGGAGATGCTCAACCATGACTAACGTGATCGACTACGTGCCCGGAGACTCGCTGCTGCACCGGCTGAACCCCGTGACCAAGCTAGCCCTGGCCGCGGCTATTATCTTGGCGACCTTCCTCGGCGACACTTATGTGCTCCTGATCGCCCTGCTTGTGCTGACTTTTACCTTGGGCATCTACGCCAAATCGACCGCGGGCCTCGTCTCGCTCGTCAAGCTCATGGTGCCACTCTCGCTAATCATGCTGGTCCTGCAGACCGCCTTTATCCGCACCGGAGCCCCCATCTTTGCCTGGATTACCACAGATGGTCTTATCACCGGCACCAAGGCGGCGCTTCGCCTGCTCGGCGTGGCACTGCCGCTCATCCTCATGCTCACCATCACGCAGCTCGGCGACCTCGCTAACGCTTGCGTGGAGGTGCTGCACGTGCCGTACCGCTATGCGTTCACGTTTACCACGGCACTGCGCTTTGTACCGGTCTTTAGCCAGGAGATGAACGCCATCATGGAGGCGCAGACCGCGCGCGGTGTTGAGTACGACACCAAGAACCCCCTCAAGAAGATCCAGCTCATGCTACCGCTCTGCGTGCCGCTGCTGGTGAGCTCCGTGGGCAAGACCGATGCCACTGCCTTGGCGGCCGAGCAACGTGGCTTTTACCTGCGTACGCGCGCGAGCTCGTACAAGCGCTATCCCATCAAGGGCATGGACATTGCCTTACTTATTGCCAGCATTGCTCTCATCGTCCTCGGATTCCTGTTCTAACCTATCGCCACCGGCAACCGCCAAACGCAAAGGGCCCCGGCTCGCATCAAACGAGCCGAGGCCTTACTGTTTTCCCAGATAAAACCTACCAAAATTAACCTGTCCCTTTTTGGCAGGTCGGAAGCTAGAGGCGGTAGGGGGCGCCGCTGCGGATGATGGATTCGCGCACCAGGACATCCATGGCGTCGAGGGTGATCTCGGGCATCTCTCGGTACTTTTGCAGCACCGAGAGCTCGGTGCAGGCCAGAATGACGCGGTCGCAGCCGCTACGGGCGAACTCCCACATCACGCGGTCGAACTTATCCATATCGGGCTCACGTCCGGCCTTTACATCATCGTAGATAAGCGACATCACATCGTTCTGACGTTTCTCGCTGGGATAGACAACCTCAACACCCGCAGCCTTACATTCGCGGCCGTAGACGCCCGCGCCCACGGTTCCGTCGGTGCCCATAATGCCAATCTTGTGCACTGGCTCGGCCGGCATACTCAGGTTGGGGTCGAACTCGCACTCCCCCATCACCGCACCCGCAAGGGCATAGCGCACCGACTCACGCGGCATGTGAATAATCGGCACCTTCGTAAACGACTGGATCTGGTCGTAGAAGTAGTGCGACGTGTTGCAGGGAATGGCAATGTGCGCACAGCCCAGCGACTCGAGTGCCTGGGCACACTCTTTCATGGTCGCCAGCAGCTTGGCATGCTCGCCGGTCTTAATGGCAAGCGTGCGGTCGGGCATGGTCGACTTGGAGAGCACCACCATGTCGATATGTTCCTGATCGCAGGCAGCAGCCGTATGGCGCACCACCTGGTCGTAGTAATACGACGTGGCCTCGGCGCCCATGCCGCCGATAACTCCCAGCTTTTCCATCGCCGCCTCCTTGGTGACGCTTGCGCAATTGCGCGTATCATACCCGCGCCCGCCCGATGTAAACCGGACGGGCGCCGCACTCATCTACTTGTAATACGTCTTGAACAGCTTAAAGTGGCGCAGCTTGGTGTGCCACATGCGCAGCCAGCGGTTAAAGACAAAGTCGCCCTTCATAAACGAAGGGTCGGCGCCCTTGCCTTCCTTGTCCAGGCGATGCACCTTAGCGCGCAGCTCGGGATCCTTGACGTACTTGTCGACGACGCCCATGGGAACGACCATCCACAGCGCCTCGTCCTGCGCCGTCACAAACTCCGGCTCAAACGGGCGGTTGAACACATACTCGTCCACCACATACTTGGCAACGTTAAAGCCGCTGTTAGTGACGTAGTAGTTGCTGCGACCTTGGCGCGTGTTGAAATCGAAGAACTTAAACGAGCCGTCGCGCTCGTCGTACTTAACGTCAAAGTTGGAATAACCCACAAAGTGAAGGTCCTCGAGCAACTTGCGCACGCCGCCCATGAGCTCGTCATTGGGCTCGGTGATGATACAGGCGTGGTTGCCGACACCGTGAGGCTGATGCTCCTCGAGCAGCACGTGGCCCAGGCACATCATGCGGACCTTGCCGTTGCGGTCGGAATAGCTGGTGAGCACGCGCATATACTCGTCGTTGCCGGGCACGCGATCCTGCAAGATCAGGTCGTCGGTGTAGCCGCTGGCATACGAGTCGCGAATGACCTGTTCCAGCTCGGCACGGTCGGCAATCTCATAGGCCTTTTTCTGGCCCTCGAACTCGTGCTGCCACCACATGATGCCGTCAGAAGGCTTCAGAATCATCGGGTAGGGAAAATCGATCTGGTCGAGCACTTCGGCAGGCGCCTCGCCTTGGGCGTTCAGCATCGCCATGGTGAAGGTAAAGGTATGCGGATAGGGCACGCCATGCTTCTCGCACAGCTCGTAGAAGATCTCCTTCTTCTGACACTGCTCAAGCATGCTATAGGGAGCGTAAGGCGCGACGATGTTATCCGCCAACTCATGGGCATCCTTGGCCTGAGCCACGAGGGCAACATAGTTATCGCCACAGCCCACAAGGACAATCGTCTTATCGGCATGCGCTTGGGCAATGCCGTTGACGGTCCTGAGCATCACGGGCATGGTATCGATATCCACGTTGGGCGTGTAGTCGATAATCTGGCTGCGGTACGCGGGACCCGTCTGATACTTGCCAAAGACCAGACTCTTGACCTGGTACTCCTCATAGAAGGCGCGCGCCACCGAATAGGCGTTGATGTCGCCACCGAGCAGCACGGGAATGAACTCGCGCTCTGTAAACTGCAATGCCATGGAAACTTCCTATCATGAACTGCCCACACAACGGGGCGGTCTTTGCGCAACTGATTTATTCTAGCGTGCCAAGCCGCCGGCGCCCAAAGCTCCACCGTATCTATGGCAATCGACGTAATCGTCCAGCATGAAATCCGCCCTCGCCGTGATGGGACCCTGTAGTTGCAAAACCCCACATGAGGCGACTTTTGATAAACAAAAACCCTCTCGACAGGGTTCCGTAACGTTAAAGTTGAACTCTATGGTTTCTCAACAATTCATCATAACTGCAGGTCAAAGCCAAAGCCTCAAGTTCAACTTGACCCTTTGGAACCTTTAAGGTTCAAGTTGAGGTCGAAAGCAGTAGTAGAATACCGTTCGAACCATAACCTACGATTGATTGCAGAGGGACTGGATGCAGCATTCGAATCATCGCACCGCAGCGCTCATTGCGTCGAAGCCGGCTCGTATCATCACGAGCGCCGCGCTCGCCGTTGCGCTGACGGCCACGCCGATGCTCTCCCCCGTTGCGGCGTATGCCGCCTCGCAGGCAACGCAGGACCAGCTTTCCGCAGCCCAGCAGAAGATCGAAGCCACCACGAGCGCCTACAACGACGCCCGCACCAAGCTCGATGACCTGCAAAAGCAGATTGACTCCAATGAAGCAAGCATCGAGGAAATCGAGGCCAAGCTTCCCGAGCAGCAGGCCAAGGCAAGCTCCGCCATGCGCGATCTGTACAAGTATCAGAAGGGCACCAACCCCATCGTGAGCTTCCTGGTCAACGCGCAGAGCCTGGGTGAGTTCATCACGACCTGCAAATACACCAACCAGATCACGAGCTCGAGCGTCGACGAGATCGAACAGCTCAATAACATGCAAACCGAACTCGAGCAGAACAAGGCTGAGCTCCAGCAGGCCAAGTCTCAGCTTGAGGCAGAGCAGAAAAACGCCGAGGATGCGTTGGCTCAGGCCCAGCAGCTCCGCAGCGAGGCGCAGGCAAAAGCCGAGCAGGAAAATGCCGCCGAGCTTGCCAAGCTTGAGGCCGATAAGGCCGCTGCCGCCGAGAAGATCTCGGGCGAGGGCGTTAGCGGCAACAATTCCAGCAGCCAGGCCACCAACACCAACACCACCATCGACACCACGGTGAACAACGCCAATACCGGTAGCTCCGATTACGATTCGTTCATTAATGAGTGGACGAGCCGCATCGACAATTATCTCGTCGGCTCCCCCATGGCAGGCCAGGGCTATAACTTTGCCGTCGCCGCTTGGAATACCGGTGTCGACCCCCGTTGGTCCCCCGCCATCGCCTGCATCGAGAGCACCAAGGGTGCTTATTGCGCCAATTCTTACAACGCCTGGGGCTGGAGTGCCCGTGGCGGCGGTTGGCGCAGCTTTGGCAGCTGGAGCGAGGGCATCTCCGCTCACGTTGCCTATCTGGGCGCCAACTACGGCTCCACCCTTACCCCGGCAGCGGCCAAAAAGTACTGCCCGCCCACGTGGCAGGACTGGTACAACAAAGTCGCCACTCAGATGAACCGCATCTAGGTGCAACTGCAAAGGGCCCCAATGGGGCCCTTTTCTTTTAGGTAGCGGAGGTATCGACGACGCCGGTCGCATTGGCAACCGCGACTATGACGATCATGCATAGGAGCAGCACACCCAATGCCTTGAGCCAAAGTTTCGCGAGTTTCTTGCCGCGATAGCTGTCGAGCAGTGCGAATCGCCGACGAAGACGGCGCTTATCGAGCAGCGCAAAATGCATAAGCACCATAAGGCCATCGACAAAGAAAAAATACTCGATTATGAGAAACCACGTCGGGTAGCTTTGGTTTGCTCCCGTGGGGTGAAAGACGGCAAAGTGACTTCCGGCAAAGAACACAAGTAGGGAGAAGCAGACAAGCGTATTCCAAATGCGCCCCAGAGACTCCGGAACGCGAGAGAGCGGACCGCATGCAGCGGAGGCGGCAGGCCTAGGAAGCCCTGCGGGGTTCTGGAGCCCTTGGAGCGTCAACACCGTCTCCGAGGCCGGAGTACGGACAGGCGCAGGTGTAGAAGGCCGCACGGGGCGGCTCAGATCGTATGCCGAGCGCGTCGCCCGTCCCAACGCTTCCGCACTCGCAAAACGCTTGGCCGGGTCGAGCGCCATCGACATGCAGACGGCATCGGCAAGTGGAGTGGGAATGCCACGCGCCTCGCATTGCTCGCGCATGTCGAGCCCTGGTTTAGGGTCGACTCCCGTCAAGCAGAAGAACAACAGGGCGCCAAGTGCGTAGACGTCGCTGCGCACACTCGTCTGCCCAAACCCATACTGCTCGGGCGGCGCATAGGGTCGCGTGCCAAACTTGACGGTGTCGGCATCGGCGCCATCGCGCCATACGCGCGCGATCCCCAAGTCGATAATCACCAGCGACGAAAACGTCAGGCCCTCATCGAGCGTACAGTTCGCACCCGTCACGATGATATTCGACGGTTTGAGGTCGCGATGGATCACCGGCGCCGACGTCTCCCCCGCCATTGCAAAACCGGCGTGGAGCTCGCCCACGGCATCGCATAGGGCAGGATACAATTCACGCGCATAATCGGGGGTGGCTCCCAGACGGTCCACCAGCACCCCGAGCGTCTCCCCTTCGATGTATTCCATAACCACGTTGAGCTCGTCGCCCACACGACGACAATCGACGATTCTGGGCAGGTGCTCAAAACGCCTGCCTGCCCGCTGGGCGGCAAACAGACGCTCGTATGCCCCGCCGATTTGAGCCGAAGCATCGATGCGTTTACGGACAAAGGGGCCGAGCGAACCACCGCCGGTTCCTTCAAAGTACACGAGCTCGGTTGTTTCAACGGACGAGCGCTTAAGTACACGCTCCACGCGATAGCTGTCGTCGCGATCGAGCGACGCCAGATGTTCGGCAAGCGCTGCGGTCAGCTCGTCATCGGAATATGTTGTGGTCTGAGTATCCATAGCCTCCATCATAGCGCAGGACGCAGACACCCCATGGCATCCGCGCCCCGTTCGCTTGCATCGTTGTTCGGCAGCTCCGCCGGCTCAGATATCAGCCGCTAACTCACCGTCTCCTCGCCAAAGCGATACAGCTCCTCGTTGACCTTTTGGAGGCTGCACCCGCGATCGATGCAAAAGATGATAATCGCATCACGGCGATCCTTGCAGTTGAGGACGCTTACCCCGGCAGCCGTCAGTGCACGGTTGGCCTCTTTGAGCGTCAGCGCCATCGCAAAGGCAATCTGCAGCACCTTATTGCGACTCGGATTGCGCGAACCAGTAAAGATCTGATAGCCAAAGGTCTCGTTGAGGTCGGCCGTACGCACCACGCGCGAACGCTCCAAGCCCTTTTCCTGCAGCAGCTGCTTCAGGTAGTCCGAAAGCGACGGGGCGGCAAAGTCGTGCTCCCTGATATAGCCATCGATGTTCGGCGCATCGAGAAGCTCATTGAGCAACTCCTCGGTCAGCTTTTTATCGGGCATACGACTTCACCTCCCCCAGTGCATGCAACATGCTAGAAACCGCTTACGTCCGAACGCTCCCAGCTAGCAACCTGGTCGGGAGACACCGTACTCAGCGCCTCGAACTTCCAGGAGCCGCCCGCCTTCAGATGATTGGTGTTTGCAAGAGCCGTTCCAACCTGGTTGCCATCGGCATCATACAGAACATACTCAATCTGAATGTAGCTCTTTTCCTTGTCCGTGTTATTGGTCAGCGTGCCCGTGATCTTATAGGCAAACTGATTGGAGGTGTCTTCAGCCTCGTCAGCAATGGTATACGGTTCTTGCGGTTCTTTTTGCTCCTCAGCCTGCTGTGTCGTCTCGGCAGATTTTGCCGAATCGCTCGCAGACGAATCGGTTGAATTGCCACCCATAGAGCCCACGGCACCGACGATAACCAGCACCACGATGACGCCTAGGACAATCTTGCCGATCGGCTTCTTTCCCTCTTTTGCCATTATTCATCCTTCCTACGATCCGGCTACCGTGCCGGCACACAGCACATCGTAGGAAGGATTGAATTTGAATTCATTAGCTGAGAGCTAAGGTTGCGGTAAACGGCCAATGCAGCTATCCAGACGCCGAGCAAACGCACTTTGCGTGACCGTCTGCTGGCAGCGCATCAACCCACCGTGACGGATTTCCCGGTAAAGGCACTGATCATCAACAGGGCAAAGAACACCAGGTAGCTGACACTCAGCGGGTACGCAATGATCAGGAATACGACCCAGCCGGCATTGGTTTTACCGTCGGCACGGCGTTGCCCGCGATTGCGGCAGAGCCAAATCGTCACGCCGATGGCAGTGATAAACAGTACGAGTGCCGCCGCAGCCAGCCCAGCAAGCACAAACATCACGCCAATGCTCACAGCAATGACCGGAAGTAGCAGCAAACCACACCCGCATCCACCCGGACTATATACGGCAGATTGCCGACGTCGCCTCATCGTCACTCCATCACAAGCAATCGTTTGTAGACATCGAGGCCCTTGAGTAGGATTTCCTCGTCAAAGAGCATGGTATCAGTATGCAGGGCGCTCATGGCATAGGCGGGGCAGCCATCCGAATCACTCGGGTTGTCTTGGTCCTCTGGCACGCCCGTGCCCAGCAAGAAAAACACGCCCGGCAGATGGCGCTGATAGAACGCGAAATCCTCGGCAATCAGCAGCGGCTCGTCCACGAGCTGTAACTCGGGCAGAGCAGGCGCGATTCGGGCAAATAACTCGGGGTCGTTGTCGACCGGCGGATAGCCCTCGGCAAAGTCTAGATCGTACGTGCAGCCCGTTGCAGCGCATGCCTCATCAAGCACGCGGCACACACCCTCGCGTGCACGGTCGAACATGTCGTCCGTAAACACACGCAGGCTTCCGGCCACATGGGCCTCCCCCGCCACCGCGTTACAAACCGTACCGGCCTGCAGCAGACCAAACTTACCGATACAGGGCTCGTCGGTGCCCAGCTCGTCCATCAGCTCGCGCTCGGCAACCAAAAACTTTGCTGCCGCCAACGCGGCATCGTGCGACTCCCCGACCGGCACACCATAGGTCTTAGCGATGTGGATGCTCGTACCGTGAATATGGATATGCGTCTCGCTCGAACGCGCCAGCAGCGGACCGGAACAACTCGCCAACGTGCCGGCAGGCAGATCGGGCCACACATGGAAGCCAAAAATGCGGTCGGCCCCATAGCGCTCGAACACACCACTCTCGCATACCGTCTTGGCGCCACCGGTCGTCTCCTCGGCCGGCTGAAACACAAAGAGCACGTTGCGCTTGATGGCACCCGGCTGCTCACGAATCGTACGATCGACATACGTCGCGGCGGCAAGCACCATGGCCATGTGACCGTCGTGACCGCACGCATGCATCTTACCGGGATGCGTCGAGGCAAAGGTCGCGCCCGTTGCCTCCGCGATGGGCAGGGCGTCCATGTCGGCGCGAATCGCCGTGGCATGCACGGCGCCCGTGCCGGCATCGAAGAAAGCGCAGACGCAGCTGGGACACGGATGGGTCACATCGCAGGTGAGCGGTGCCAACACGCCCTCGATATAGGCGATCGTCTGCGGAAGATCGAAGTCGAGCTCCGGGATCCTGTGCAAGTCGCGGCGGTAGCGACGGAGTTCTTGGAGCTCGGCCATATTGGTTCCTTTCGTAGGTGCGCGTCGGCTGCTATCTATTGTGCCGCAAGATTGCTACACCCTTATTTCCAGCATATCCCTGCATTTTTTAAACGTTATATACAAATACTCTTGTTTGGTAAAGTGCAACGTGGTAGGGTCGTTACCACTTGATAGAGGCGCGGGCACGAAGAGCCGCGGGCGAGCCGGCAGGCTTTGACCCCGCGGGGAGGCGAAACCCGCCGAACTGGGTTTTTCGGGCACGAACAGCCTGGTGGGCCTGCGGGAAACACCCGCAGGACTGTCTGCAGCAATGCGGGAGCGCTATCCGGACATTGGGTCCACGCTATGCGGATTCGATGCGCAGGTAGCGCCGTCTGGATAGCGAGGTTTACGGGACATGTCATTGACTCCCAACGAGGCATATGCGGCCAAGCAGCCGTTTGTGGACAAGGAGACGCTCGAGCATATCGTCGAGCAGTTCCCCACGCCGTTTCATCTATACGACGAGGCGGGCATCCGCCGCAACATGCAAGAAGTGCGCGACGCCTTTGCATGGAACCCGGGCTTTAAGGAATACTTTGCCGTCAAGGCCAACCCCAACCCGGCACTCATCTCCATTCTCAACGAATACGGCTGCGGCTGCGATTGCTCGAGCTATACCGAGCTCATGATCGCCCGCTCGCTGGGCATCACCGGACACGACATCATGTTCTCGTCCAACGACACACCGGCGGCGGACTTTGAGCTCGCCGACAAGCTGGGTGCCATCGTCAACTTTGACGACATCAGCCACATCGAGTTCTTTGAGCGCGTTGCGGGACCCATCCCCAAGACGGTCAGCTGCCGCTTTAATCCGGGCGGCCTATTCCAGCTCTCCAACGGCATCATGGATAACCCCGGCGACTCCAAATACGGCATGACCACCGAGCAGCTCTTCGAGGCCTTCCGCATGCTCAAGGCCAAGGGCGCCGAGGACTTTGGCATCCACGCATTCCTTGCCAGCAACACCGTCACCAACGACTACTACCCCAAGCTTGCGCGCATCCTCTTTGAGCTTGCCGTGCGCCTGGAGCGTGAAACGGGCGCACATGTCGCCTTTATCAATCTGTCCGGCGGTGTGGGTATCCCCTACCTGCCCGAGCAGCAGGCTAACGACATCCGTGCCATCGGCGAGGGCGTACACGCGGCCTACGACGAGATCTTGGTTCCCGCCGGCATGGGCGATGTGGCGATTTGCACCGAGATGGGTCGCTTTATGATGGGCCCCTACGGCTGCCTGGTGACCAAGGCCATCCACGAAAAGCAGATCTACAAGGACTATATCGGCGTGGACGCAAGCGCCGTCGATCTGATCCGTCCTGCCATGTATGGCGCTTACCACCACATTACGGTGATGGGACAGCCGGGTGGCGCCGACAAGACCGCAGCACCCGTTACGGACACCTACGACATCACGGGCAATCTGTGTGAGAACAATGACAAGTTCGCCATCGACCGCGAGCTACCGCGGATCGACATGGGCGACTTGCTCGTGATCCACGATACCGGCGCGCATGGCTACTCCATGGGCTACAACTACAACGGCCGTCTGCGCTCCGCCGAGGTGCTGCTGCGCCCCGACGGCTCGGCCGACCTCATCCGCCGCGCCGAGCGCCCGGGCGATTATTTTGCCACACTCGATGTGCTGCCGTGCGGCCGAGAGCTGCTGGCCAAGTCGCGCGCCGAAAGTGCTCGCCATCGCGCTCAGGACGAGCGCTTGGCCGTCGCCGCCCAATGGAATAAGCGCATCCAGATCGCGGAAGCGAAGGAGAAGAACATGGATATCCGCAACCTCGAGGGCTCAATCGTCGCCCTTGTTACGCCGTTTAAAAAGGACGGCAGCGTCGACTTTGACGCACTCGAGCGCCTTATCGATTTCCACCTGCAAAACGGCACCGACGCCATCCTCACCCTGGGCACCACCGGCGAGAGCGCCACAATGACCGATGACGAGGACAACTCCGTCGTCGCCGCAGTGGTCAAGCAGGTTGCGGGCCGCGTCCCCGTCATCGCCGGCTCGGGTTCCAACTCCACGCAGACCATGCTTACCAAGTCGCTCACCTACCAAGGCCTGGGTGCCGACGGCCTGCTGCTCATCACCCCCTACTACAACAAGTCCAACGAAGAGGGCATCTACCAGCACTTTAAGACCGTTGCCGACGCGGTGGACATCCCCTGCATCCTGTACAACATCCCCGGCCGCTGCGGCTGCGGCATCAGCGAGCGCAACGTGGAGCGCCTGGCTGCGCACCCCAACATCATGGGCATCAAGGAGGCCTCGGGCAACGTCGCCTACGCGGCCAAGATCGCCCACCTGCTGTCCGACGACTTCCGCATGTACTCGGGCGAGGACGCGCTCGCCGTGCCGCTCATGAGCCTGGGTGCCTCGGGCACCATCAGCGTGTGGGCCGATGTTCAGCCGCAGCTCGTGCACGACATGTGCCGCGCCTATCTGGACGGTGACGTGGAGCGCGCCCGCGATATCCAGATTGCCGGCCAGCCGTTCATCAACGCCCTCTTTAGCGAGGTCAACCCCATCCCCGTCAAGGAAGCGCTCGCTCAGATGGGTATGATCGAGGCAAACTACCGCATGCCGCTGTGCCCCATGGCCAACGACACACGTGCCGCACTTACCGACGCTCTGAAGGGAGCTGGTCTGCTTGATTAAGACCGTCATTATGGGAACGGGCCGTATGGGCTCGCTCATCCGCACCACCGCCGAGGGCGTTGTCGACGCCGCCGGTCAGCCCGTTTTCGACATCGTAGCCCAGATCGGTTTCGACTTGTCCGAGCTTGAAAACGCCCCGGCAGCCGACGTCATCATCGACTTCTCGAACGTCGTGACCTTCGACGCCGTCGTCGCCTATGTCGAGCGCACGGGTGCCGCGTTGGTCTCGGGCACCACGGGCTACACACCCGATCAGATGGATCGCCTGCGCGAGCTGGGTCAGAACGCCCGCGTCATGCACTCCGGCAATTACTCCATCGGTATCGCAGCCCTGCGCCATCTGGTAGCACAGGCCACACGCGAGCTGCCCGGCTTTGACTGCGAAATCGTCGAGACGCACCATAACCAAAAGGTCGACGCCCCCAGCGGCACTGCCAAGTTGCTGCTCGATGCCGTCGTCGAAGCCGAGCCCGAGGCAGGTTACCACCCCGTCTATGGCCGCGAGGGCATGTGCGGTGCACGCGACCCCAAGGAGATCGGCATGCACTCGCTGCGCGGTGGCACTGTCGCCGGCGTGCACGAGGTGAGTTTCTTTGGCCAGGACGAGGAGGTCACGCTCACACACCGTGCCACGAGCCGCCAGATCTTTGTCAACGGGGCCCTGGCCGCCGCCCAGAAGCTCATCACCCGCGAACCCGGCTTCTATACGTTCGACCAGGTCATGTTTGCCTAACCAGGTATCAACCGTATCCACGAAAAGGAGAAACAGCATATGAGTAACGCAGCCGAGATGGATGCACAGGGGATTATCAACTACATCGCCACCGCGCCCAAGAAAACGCCCGTCAAACTATACGTGCGCGAAAAGCCGGGCATGAAGGTCCAGTGGGGCAATGCGCACGTCTACGGCGGTCGTCGCGGCAAGACCGTCTTTGGTGACTGGGATGAGCTTAAGACCATCCTGGTCGCCAATGCCGATTCCATCGACTACTACGACGTAGAGAACGACTGCCGCAACTCCGCCGTGCCCATGCTCGACCTCAAGGGCATCAACGCCCGCATCGAGCCGGGCGCAATCATCCGCGACCGCGTCGAGATCGGCGATCGCGCCGTCATCATGATGGGTGCCATCATCAACATCGGCTCCGTCATCGGCGAAGGCTCCATGATCGATATGGGCGCCGTGCTGGGCGGCCGCGCCACCGTGGGTAAGAACTGCCACATCGGCGCCGGCACCGTGTTGGCAGGCGTCGTAGAGCCCGCCAGCGCCACGCCCGTCATCATCGAGGACGATGTCATGATCGGCGCCAACGCCGTGGTCCTGGAGGGCGTGCACGTAGGCAAGGGCGCCGTCGTTGCCGCCGGCGCCGTGTGCGTCGAGGACGTCCCCGCCGGCGCCGTCGTGGCCGGTGTCCCCGCCCGCGTCATCAAGATGCGCGACGAGAAGACCGACAGCAAGACCGGCCTGGAAGAGGGCTTACGTCAACTGTAGGGTTACGCGGTTTTACCAAACCGCGTAACTAGCCGACGCTGCAAACGCCCCAGAGCGGCAATCTGACGTTCAATCGTCGGGCATGACCAAAAGGTCAATGCCCTCCTCTTTCACGTCACCTTGCTCGCTCTGGGGCGTTTTCGCTGACTTATGCTCAACCAGTAGCGTAATTAAGCCCCAAGTAAAAAGGCCGAAGCCCTCATCCGAGGCTTCGGCCTTTGTTTTTCTGCAGCGTCCAAGAGCAGTTTATCGGTTCTCGATGCTGCCGATGTTTTTGAGCTCGATGGAGATGAGGCCGTTGGGTTCGTTGACGAACTCGATGTACTCGGAGTTCGAGCCCATCTCGGCCGGAAAGCTGATCTCGATGCCCGTGTCGGTACGAATCTTGTGGTTGCGCACGGCCGCACGCTCGACCTGCTTGCGCTCCACGGGCACACGCTCGGGCACCTTCTCTTCGGTCAGCGCCGCACGTACGCTCTCCTTGATGACCGGTTCGTCCTCAAAGACCTCATCGACGATATCCCAAGGCGGAAGCTCCTCGTCATCCTCGACCTTCTCGGCAACGGCAGCCTTAACCTTAGCGAGCGCTACGGCCGTATTGGCACCGTGCTCCTCGGCGACTTCCTCGACCACACGCGTCACGGTGTCGATGACCTCCTTGCCCGATACGCCCGTGTCGCACTGCAGCAGGCCATCGGGGATAAGCATACGGTCCTCGCCGGCAATCTTGCGCTTCTTGTCCACGTAGCCGATCTCCATGGTACTCGCGCGCACGATGGCATAGCTCGGCACCTTTTGCGAGGGGTTCGGCAGAATGGCGTAGTGGCGCGCGATGTCGTTGCGCACCTCTCCCTCCTCGCGGCCCACTTCGTGCATAAAAGCCTGCTTGGAGCCCAGCAGCATCACGGCAAACCAGCGGGCATCCTCATCGTCGTCAAAATCAGCCACGAGCACGTCGGTGGACTCGGCTTTCTCGGCTTTGGTGAGCTCGGAGGAGATAAACTCTGCAATCTGCTGCGACAGGTCCACGAACTCGCGCTCGCCAAAGAAATAGCCCTTGAGCTCGCCGCCAAACGCAGAGTTCTCGGCAAACGTGGCGCGTTTATTGTCGGCCGAGGTACGTGCGCGGCGCAGATGCGTGGTCACGAAGTTGCGCACGGTACGACTCTCGATATCGAGCTCGCGCTGGCTCATGACGTTGACGGCAGAGTCAAAGTCCAGGATATGCAGAATCGCGTGATTGATTTTCATATACGGCATTCCGTTCTAGATCGATTTCGGCACGAACCAGTATAGCGGTCGAGCCCTCCCCGAGCGCATCGATGATTGGTGCATCTGGGACAGTTTGCTTTGCACCAATGGCTAGCGCAGGAGCTCGGACTGCCAAGCCTCGAGCTGTTCTGCCAGACTCTTACCGGCAGCGGACATGTCGATCTGGGGTCGTTTGGGCAGCAGTGCGCACTTAAGGATTGCCACGATGGTCTGCGAGACAAAGCGTCGTGTATCCTTGTCGAAACCTTGCGCAGTCTGGAGCATCACGGGCAGGCTCTCGCGCAGATTCCCAGCGATATCCGCAAACCGCTCAGCACCCGTAGCCTCAAACACGGAGAACAATGCATCTACAAAACGCTCGCGCTCGGCAGGCCCCACTGCAAGCAGCATCTCGCGAATGGAGCCATCAACGTATCGAGCACCGGCGGACAGGCGCTCACAGTACACGAAGTCACGACCATCAACCACCCAGCTAAAGGGATTGTGCTGCAGCAGGCTGAACTCGGTGCTCTCAACGATGGCATAGTCCTCCTGCGTCTCAAACATCATGCCAAAGATCGACGACCGAGGTAGCGTCTTGTCGATTCGACCGGAAAGATCGGCAAAGGCGTTGCCGTTCAGAAACTCCTCGACGAAGCCCGGACCATCATGGGAATACACCCGTTCGATTCGCTCACGGGCAACATCGGAGCACATCGTCGCACCGTACACCGCAAGGTTTCCACCCTTGGAATGACCTCCGCACAAAAGCGGCCCGTCAATCGCATCCGCCGCCTCGTCCACATAACGCGCCGCGGATTCCTGGGCCGGCACAGGACACCGGAATGCCATGTTAAAGTCCTCTTTCCAGCCCACAATCGTGCTGTCGGTCCCCCGGAAGGAAAGATAACTAAACCCCGCCGGAAACCGGAACGCCATGGCTGCAAACTGCTCTGTCGCCACCACATCGCTCACGGCACGATAGCCGCAAACGTGCACGCCACGGTAGCGAGGGCTTGCTGCCACGGCCTCCAACAAGGCCCTGCTCCCCTCTGGGTCCCACAGGTCGCCAATCATGTCCCAGTAGCACTCGGCACGCAGCAGCTCGCGTACGTCTAGGCCCTGCCAGTTCGTCAGCTCCGCCATATCACCCGGCAAACGCAAATAGGACAACCACGCAAAGACCAGGCTATCCACCGCGCAGAACGGCCGTTCCTCAAACGGGTCAAACGCCGTCTGGGCATAGGTCAAAAAATTAGGCGAATCCGACATGGCCCTCCCGTCAACTATGGTGCATTGGGGTCAGGTTACTTTGCACCAAAAAGGCGCCCGGGCCGTGTGGGCTCGGACGCCTTCATTGTAGCTTTTCGCTTTAGCGAGCTTGATTTAGCAGGAGAAGTCGACGCTGTCGATGATGTCCTTGAGGGCCTTGGCGGAGGCGGTGAGCTCGTGCTGCTCGTCATCGTTCAGCGGCACGGGGACGCGGCAGACAACGCCGTCGCGGCCAACGACGGTCGGCATGGAGATGGCAAGATCGGACAGGCCGTACTCGCCAACCATGAGCGAGGAAACGGGCAGAACGGTCTGCTCGTCACGCATGACGGCAGTGCAGATGCGTTTGACGGCCATGGCGACGCCATAGTAGGTGGCGTGCTTCTTCTCGATGATGGTGTAGGCGGAGTTCTTGACGTCCTCGGCGATGCGCTTCTCGGCAGCCTCATGCTCCAGATGACCGTGAAGCTCGCAGAAGGTGTTCAGCGGAACGCCGGCAACCTGAGCGCTGGACCAAGCGACAAACTCGGAATCGCCGTGCTCACCCATGACATAAGCCTGGACATCGCGCGGGTCGACCTCGACATGGGCACCAAGCATCTGCTGCAGACGGCCGGTGTCGAGCACGGTACCGGAACCGATGACGTGGCCCTCGGGCAGGCCGGACATCTTGATGGCGGCGTAGGTCAGAACATCGACCGGGTTGGAGACGATGAGCAGAATGCCGTCGAAGCCGGACTTCTTAATCTCGGGGATAATGGACTTAAAGATGCTGACGTTCTTGTTGACCAGGTCCAGGCGAGTCTCACCGGGCTTCTGGGCAGCGCCAGCGGTGACGACGATCATGGCGGCGTCGGCGACATCGGAATAATCGCCGGCGTAGATCTTCATCGGCTCGGCAAACGTCATGCCGTGCGCGATATCCAGGGCCTCACCCTCGGCGCGGTTCTTGTCCACGTCGATGAGGACCATCTCGGAGAACAGACCACTCTGCATCAGCGCGAACGCCGAAGACGAACCAACGAAACCGCAGCCGACAATAGCGACCTTCTTCTCGTTAACCATTAGAAACTCCCATCTCTCTCCACAAGCAAGCCGCCCGGGAACGACCCGAGCGGCTTGCCGTAATCCCAATACATCCAATCGGGACTTTGATTATGCTCCTATTCGCAGCCAAAAATCGACCGTTTACCGAAATTGTTTGCAGAAATCGTAAAATAACTGCACGAAATCGGTTTCGAGCTATTGACGAGTCGAAATACCTTTCTAATACAGGCCCGCCTCGCGAATGGCCTCGACAGCCAAAGCAATCTGGTCGGGCGGCAAGACCAGCGCCATGCGCACGTGCCCCTCGCCCGAAGGACCAAAGCTCGCGCCCGGCGTCACCACAACGCCGGCCTTCTCCATGAGCTCCTCGCAAAACGCCATGGAATCGGTGCGACCACCGGGAAGCTTGGCCCACACAAACATAGAGCCATGCGCGTTGGGACGCTCCCAGCCCAGGCCCTCAAGACCGTCGCACAGGGCATCGCGGCGCTCCTGGTACTTCAGACGCTGCGCCTCGACCTCATCGCGCGGACCGTTCAGGCAGGCGATAGCAGCCTTCTGGATCGGGAAGAACATGCCAAAGTCGATCTGGCCGCGCAGCTTGGCAAAGGCAGAGACCACGTCCTCGCGGCCGACCAAAAAGCCGATACGCGCACCGGTGACGTTAAACGACTTGGAAAGCGAGAAGAACTCCACGCCCACCTCAAGCGCACCGGGATACTGCAAGAAGCTGCCGCCCGGCTCGCCGTCGAACACGATGTCGGAGTACGCGTTGTCATGGACGATGAGCAGGTCGTGCTCGCGGGCGAAAGCGATGATCTCCTCGTAGACCTCGGGCGTGCCCACCGAGCCGACCGGGTTTGCGGGCAGCGACACGATCATATACTTGGCACGATCGGCCACCTCGGGATCGATACCCGCCACATAGGGCAGGTAATTATGCTCGGCGACCAACGGATAGTACTCGAGCTTGGCATCGGCGATTTTGGCGCCCGCCTCAAAGACCGGGTAGCACGGATCGGGAACCAAAATGGTGTCACCCGGATCGAGCAGGGCCAGGCCCAAATGGCCCACGCCCTCCTGCGTGCCGTTGCACGACTGCACCATAGACGGCGTAATGCCGGAGACACCAAAGCGACGCTCATAGTAATCGCACACGGCTTGCTTGAGTTCGGGCAGGTCGCGCAGGGCATACTTCCACATCTCGGGATCTTGGGCTGCATGCGTGAGCGCCTCGACCACATGGTCGTACGGCTTAAAGTCGGGCGTGCCCACGCTCATGTTGTAAATGGTCTTGCCCTGAGCCTTCAGCGCGAGAAGTTTGTTGTTGAGCGAGGCGAAGACCTCCGCGCCAAAGCGGTCGAGACGCTGCGATGCCTGCATGGTGCCACCTTTCGATATGAAAAACGCGGCGCTCCGACAAGAGCGCCGCGCGATACGGGCCATCAGATTGCAAAAGTGTAACGCTTGCACCCGCTGTTTTGGTTCAATTTGGCAACCTTAGTCCATCGGATTGAGCGCGTCAATCTGGGCGAGCCACAGGCGCGAGCTGGCGTCACTCGGCATGCGCCAATCGCCGCGCGGGCTGAGCGTGACCGAGCCCACCTTGGGGCCATCGGGCAGGCAGCTGCGCTTAAACTGCTGGGCAAAGAAGCGACGGTAGAACGTGCGTAGCCACGTGTGAATGGTCTTGACGTCGTAGACGCCCTCGAAGCTCTTGAGCGCCATGCGGTAGATCTTGCCCGGCTCAAAGCCAAAACGCAGCAGGTAGTAGAGGAAGTAGTCGTGCAGCTCGTACGGGCCCACCAAATCCTCGGTCTTCTGCGCAATCTCGCCGTCGCCCGTGGGCGGCAGAAGCTCGGGGGACACCGGCGTATCGAGGATATCGAGCAAGACCTCGGCAATACGCCCGCCAAAAACATCAGCGGCATAGCGCACCAGATGGCGCACAAGCGTCTTGGGCACGCTCGCATTGACGGCGTACATGCTCATGTGGTCGCCGTTGTAGGTAGCCCAGCCGAGCGCCAGCTCCGACAGGTCACCCGTGCCGATGACAAAACCGCCGGCCTGATTGGCCAGATCCATCAGAATCTGCGTACGCTCGCGGGCCTGGCTGTTCTCGTAGGTCACGTCCTGCACGGCCGGATCGTGCTCAATGTCCTTGAAGTGCTGCTCCACGGCCGCGTTGATCGAAACCTCGCGGAAGCTCACGCCAAGGTCGCGAGCGAGCGACTCGGCATTCGACTTAGTGCGATGCGTCGTGCCAAAGCCTGGCATGGAAACCGCCGTGATACCCGTGCGCGGCAGCCCCAGCGCATCGAAGGCACGCACGGTCACAAGCAGCGCCAGCGTGGAGTCCAGACCGCCTGAAAGACCGATGACAGCCGCCTTGGTACCCGTATGGGCAAGACGGGTCTTGAGGCCCGCGGTCTGCAGGTCGAGGATGGTCTCGCAACGCTCGGCCAGGTCACCATGGTCGGCCGGAACAAAGGGTGCGCGGGGGAAGACACGGTCGATGCCGAGTGCATCGCGCAGGACAGGCTCTTCGGCCAACACGCCCTCAAAAGAGAACTCAACGGTCGTGGCCTCCGGCGCATCGTCCGCGCGCGTCCACGTCGTCGAGCGACGGCGCTCGGCAACCAGACGATCGAGGTCGACATCGGCAACCGCCATGTCGCAGGTAAGCAGTTTGGTGGCGGCCAGCTTAGAGCCGTTTTCGTAGATCAGGTTCTCGCCCGCAAAGACCATGTCGGTCGTAGATTCGCCCTCACTCGCATCCGCGTAGGCATAGGCGCAGTACAGGCGCGCACTCTGGTTGGAGATGAGGCTGCGGCGGTAATCCGCCTTGCCGATAATCTCGTCCGAGGCCGACGGGTTGAGGATCACCGTCGCGCCAGCAAGCGCCATCTCGGTCGAGGGGGGCGCCGGTACCCACAGGTCCTCGCACACCTCGACACCCAGCACCAGATCCTCGGCACCTTCATCGCAGCAGCGGTAGACAAGCTCCGAGCCAAGCGGCACCGGACCCTGACCAGCAAATTCAATCCACACGGGATCGGCCGGCGCCGGAGCAAACCAGCGGCGCTCATAAAACTCTCCGTAGTTGGGCAAGTACTTTTTGGCCGTAAGGCCCAAAAGCTCGCCCGCACAGCACACGGCGGCGCAATTGTAGATGTTTTCGGCCACCGCGACGGGAAGACCGATGGTAAAGACGACCGGCAACTCACGGGTTTCATCGAGGATATGCGCCAGAGCAGCCTCGCAGACATGCAGCAGTGTGCGATTATGGAACAGGTCGGCCGCGGTATAGCCGGTCAGGTTAAGCTCGGGCAGCACCAGAGCATGAACGCCGCGCTCGGCAGCATCGCGAACAGCCGCCAGCGCAACCTCGACATTGCCCTCGACATCGGCGACGCGAATCTGCGGCGACGCCGCCGCCACACGCAAAAAGCCATCGTTCTTATTAGCCGAAACGCAGCATTGCCTTGTTGATCTGGACACTGGAGGCCCCTTCTACCCTGAGATTCAGTCTAACGGACGTTCACATATCTCTAACTAGCCAAAGCAACCTCCCAGTTTACTGAGACGCCAACCTGTGCTAAGAGCATGTATTCCAAAAATATCTTTAATTAAAAAAGGAGAAATCGATAATCGACTTCTCCTTTAAGCGAGGCAAGTAAATTCCGAAACTAATGGCAGAATTTATCCATGTAGTCCTCAAAGTCGAACACTTCTACCACGACGCCCTCTTCCTGAGACTCTTTCAGTTGCTCCAAGAGATCTTTGTTAATAACGTCCATGTAGAAACCTCCTCTATCTAATCAATTGTAGTATATCTGCTTTCATGCAATTATCAACCAACTTGTTTAATTGCTCCTCGCTTGCCGATAGTCCCTCTTTTTTCAAAATGTCGCACACCTCGTTCTTAGTAATCGGCTTTTCAAACAACGAAAGCAAAGCGAACGAAAAATCATTAACCGCACACATTCTATGGGTGGCACAACTCAGCAGTACTCTTAACCCCTCTTTTGAGCGTCCGACTTCTTTAACAAACGAACTTTTAACCAATTGAAAACCATTATCGTGCATTACATAATCGGCATCGATATTTGTATTCAGCAATCCATAATGCAACAGTTCTTCTATCGCCCTTGTCAGCTCGAGGTCGCCCTGATCAAGAATAAGAGAAATGCTACAATCGGCCTCCAATAAACGGGCCAACTTAAGGTATACCAACTGGGAAACAGCATAGACATGATGGTATTCAGAATTATAGAAGTAGGCAAATGGCTCAACGAGCACGACAGAGGTCTTGGAATCCAGCCAGATTCGATCAGCTGGATTTAGACTAGTTAGCCGTCGCTTTACTTTGGTCAAATGTCCCTTATACCTGACAGCGTGAATAGAATCTAGGATCCAGGTCACCTCTGAAATATGAAGGCGCTGGGGCAAGTCAATTGTGTCGCTACCGTTTATGACCTCTTGCATATAAAAATCAATATGATGCTCATCAGATAAGGATTTTGCTTCATTTAAAGTTAAACCAGTGCCTGAAACATAATCCACTTCGAGGCGCAAATCCTCATATTGGGACTTCGGCATTACAGAGACACCATACTTATCGGGATGATTCCAAACATCCGACCCCATAACGAGACCAAAATTCGTAAATCCTCTCGTGGAATATGGAACACCACATACCTGTTTTGAATAATTCAAAACATTCTCTGTATAAGCTAAGGTGTTCAGAGCCTCTTCTTTAGTTTCGGTCGGAAAGCCAATCATAAAAAATAGATGAACAGGAATACCCGCATTGAGACAATCATGGATATTGCGATCAATCCAATCAACTCTCGTGTTCTTCTTCATTAGATCAAGAACTCTTTGGTTGTATGACTCGAGGCCAAACTGAATCTGCCTACATCCACTTTGGTATATCTTGTTAAAAACTTCTGTACTTAGGGTTGGAGAGAACCTCGTTTCTCCATGCCAGAAAAACGTTTTTCCCGATGCGTTTATTTCATCCGCGAGTTGCTCCATTCTTTTGCCTTCGAATGTTTCATCCACAAAAGAGAAAACTCTCGTGCCGTATTTTTCATTTAACCGACACATTATTTCAAATACTCTCGATATAGGCATCTTTCGGTAACAACCACCGGTAGCACCGGGAATGGTGCAGAAGGCGCAATGATTAAAACACTGCCTAGAGGAATAAACCGGCAATATTAACTCAGGCATGAAGTATTTAGAAAGGGCGAAGCCATCGAAATCGGGAACTGTATCGTTGATAAATGTTTGCTCAATCCGATGGTTTTTATATATCTTTCCACCTTTAGCATGGCAAAGGTTTGGAACACAGTCGAGATTGTCATCACCAGAGTCAAGAGCCTCAAGAAGACGTGCAAGCGGCTCTTCGCCGTCATACATCATTATCGAATCAATGTATTCAAAAAAGGGATGCCATTCTTTCATGCAGTCATCTGCTAAACGAGTAATGTAATTGCCGCCCAATGAGACGTGTTTAACAGATGGACATTCTTCCTTAATCAGTTTCGCTAACGTAACTGCAGAAATCAATTGGAAACAGCCGCTCACCGAAATCCCAATAAACTCGATTTTTTCCCTCTGAATACGCTTAAGAAAGGCAGTTTCATAGAAGGAAATAAACGGATTATGCAAGGTATCTGCAAGCGATTTCATTATTTCTGGTGTCGAATAATAATCATAGGGCAGATCTATGGAGTTGAACGTGTATTTAACTCCATATGAGACGTGATTTATGATATAGAGTGCATTTCTAAAAATGTTTTCAGCATATTGTCTTTCTTTTAGATTAAAGTATCTCTTCGATCTGAAAATATCTTTTGCCTCGTCAACATTAAGTGCCGACTTTTGTATCAACTCGATTGTTAATTGAATAATTTAATAGATTTCTAATTATCTCTTTAGATGTTCTTATATGCCGGTATAGCCCGTTACTTCGGGCTTTTCCGGCACTTTTCATATCGGAAGAACCTCACAAATCTTTTTATTACCCCTCATGTTTTCACTCTCAAAAGTAGTAAAAGTAGTAGTAAATTCTGCGTACTACTTATGCCGCCTTGGTTTCCTCGGCGTTTTCCGCCGCAGTTTCCGGCTTGGCCTCTGTGGTGGTTTTTGCCTTGGCTTGCAGCCGTTCCATTTCCTCCTGTGCGGAATGGAAAGTAGCGTGGGCGTAATAGTTCAGCGTCATTACAATGTTGGCGTGTCCCATGATGTACTGCAATGCTTTGGGGTTCATGCCCGCGTTTGCCATTCTGGTACAGAATGTATGCCGCATGGTGTGCGGCGTCATCACATCGGGCAGCGGCTCCTTGTGGCACTTGTTGTACTTCTTGGCAAGGCACTTGAACATGGCGTCATAGTTGACGGCGGTTTTGGGCAGGCCATCCCGGTTCAGGAACAGGAAGTCCTTATAACCATCAACCTTAATGCACCTGCCGTCCCTGCGCTTCTTCAACACGCGCTCAAACGCTTCATAGGCGGCTGCGCTCATCGGCACTTGACGGAATCCGCTTTCTGTTTTTGGCGCTTCGATATAGTAGCCGTCCTCGGTGCTTCTCAAAAGCTGGTGGTCTACATTCACAAAGCGCTTCTCAAAATTCAGGTCGGCTGGCGTCAGGCCGCAGAGTTCGGAAATACGAAGCCCGGTTTCCAGCAGGATCACCACCTCGTCATAATACTTGGCATAGACAGGATCGTTCTGCATGAAGTCCAAAAGCTCGTTTTCCTGTGTAGGGGTAAGCGGCACCTTTGGTACGGTATCGTCGTTGATAACCTCATTGATCTGGAAGTCAAAAGGATTCTTGCGGAGGCAATCGTCCTGTACGGCCATATAAAAGATGGCTTTTAAGGAACGCTTGCTGTTGCAGATGGTGTTGTAGGCAACGCCCTTTTCCTGCATACGCAAGGCCCATTCTTTTGCGTCGGACAGCTTCACGCTGTCAATGCTGGCCGCGCCCAGCTTATCTTCGGACAGAAGTTTCATTAACTGCTGGCGGCTCTTTTGGGTTCCTTTCCGCACATTCCCGCGCTGCCGGGTGTACTTTTCATAAAGCTGGCACACGGTCATTTTCTTGCCGATGGTGTCTATCCCGTCGTCAAGGTCTTTCTGTATCTGCTTGATCTTCTCGCGCAGGGAAAGACAGGGCCGTTTCCCGGCAGGTACTTTGTCGGTAGGTACTAACTTCCATGAGTAAACAAACTGGGTTTCTCCAAAGGTGTCAATGTATTTGTAAGCGTATCTTCCATCTGATCGCTGGCTCTCTCCAGACTTCAAAAGGCGGCCTTTGTTGTCCCGTCTTTTTTCATCTCGTTCTTTTCTTGGCATTTCGTCATGCTCCTTTCCATGACGGAAAGAGCCTTGACACGCTTATAACCTATTATAACACGAGCAAGGCCCTTTTTCACTATATTGTGTCAAGGGAATCAATAATTTTTTCAAAGCCTTGATTATCGACTTTATCCGAACACCTCCCACATTCAT
>NZ_QSPG01000008.1:0-47264 GCF_003436395.1 Collinsella sp. TM06-3
ATGAATGTGGGAGGTGTTCGGATAAAGTCGATAATCAAGGAGTGCATTTAAAGTGAGAAAAGCCGTCAGAACACTTGCGCGGATGAGCGATGTCCCGTATCATAGACAGCCGTTGACGCCTCAGTTGCGTCACCACATGGCCGCCAGCGTAGCTCAGTTGGTAGAGCACCGCTCTCGTAAAGCGGGGGTCACCGGTTCGAGCCCGGTCGCTGGCTCCATTGCACAAGATAGCCGCCTTCGGGCGGCTTTTTTGTTTTCGATTTTGAGTGCGTGTGTGCCAATCCAAGCATCGCCACGTCAACAGCGGCCCACTCGGTGGACTTCGGGTTTAATGCTTAGGGGCGGGGATTTACCAAAGTGAAATCTTAATGAAAAGAAACCCAGCTGCAACAATTGCCATGATGAGGGCTCGAATTGGCCATATAGATCTAAAATGGTCACAATATACAAATGTCGAGAGACATTGGGGATATAGATGAAAAGAACTAAGGGTTTTCTTTTGTTGGTATTGATGCTGCTCGGACTGTTCTGCCTGAGTGGCCCTTCTTGGGCCAAGGCTGCCTGTCCTGAAGGTGAGCCTCAGCAGTCTTATACGGGCAACCTGCTGATAACTGCTAAGGAGGGCGATGCCGACTCCCAGTCTGGGGTAAATCCCCTTGCCACTTTTGAGGGGGACGGCGGAACGGTCAAGCTTGACCATATTGGTAGCGGGATTTTGAGGTGGCAAGTTCTTCCGGACAAAATTGCGAACGATCCCTTCTCTTTTGCTGGAACGATATATCTATACAAGGTTGTGAGCGGAAAACAAAAATACGTCGATTGCTATCCGACAAACGGGTCTGGAATTGCATTCACCGGCATTTCAGAGCAGATTGATACACATGTACGAAAGGGAACCTATGTGGTGCGTTGGGTTGGAGCTGCTGCAGGTCCGATATGGATTGCGGTCTTGCGCCCCGATGTCCAAATAGGTTTCTCTCTCTAGACGGGAAGTTGCTCATGGACGCCATATATGACGGGGATGACTGGGTCGATCATTATACTTGGCGCCTGGTCGGCTCGAACGACAATGGGGATGTGGTGTTTGATGGACTATGTCCAAAGCATCTCCATCCTTTTGTCTCGTCGTTAATTGAGAGTTCCGCTCGTGTTGCCCCCTACAGCTCGGCATCGCTTCATGATACGGACGTTTTGAAGACCATAAGGGAATCAATTGACGATGGCACGATGAGCGGCCCGCTGTTTTCTCGGCTTGTGGGGCTAGATGAGATTGGCTCGAAACGACTGCTTGCGGGCGAAAAAGTGGAACTCACTTATCGGTCGATGATTTCAATCCTGCGGCTAGCCGATGTTCTTCGCAAATAAATGAGGCTTCCCTATTCAAAAACAGAAAACCCCGCCAAACGTGATTTCCCTAGGGAAAACCCGTTTGGCGGGGTCCTAGCGTGATTTCCCTAGGGGAATCACGCCATCAGACGAACAACTCAGCCGAGCAGCTCGCTACTCCTCCCAGTAGGCGTCGGCAAGCAGCTTAAAGCAGATCTTCTTGATCGGTTGTGCGCCATCGCCCGGGAACTCGAGCGTGGGCATGTGAGGCTCGCCGGCAACGAACAGCGCAAACTTGTCGTCGGCAAGATCGCCGGCGATCGAAGCGTCGGAATCGACCAGATCGTAGTCGTCCTTCTCGTCAAACTCCTGAACCAGCGTCAGGCTGCCCGTGGCGACCTTAAAGGCCTCGCGACCCTCGACGTCGATCTGCAGGTCGTGATAGCGCTGATGCGTCTCATAGTGAGCCTCGGCCTCGGGACGCGTCGTGGGAGCCATGACGTTCGCATAGACCTTGTCGCCCAGAATCGGATGGCTGCCGACCTCGAGCTCTGCCGGGTCGTTCTCCTCGAGCCAGTCGATCAGCACGTCGAGGCCCTTGAGAATTCCGCGGTACTCCTCGATATCGCCCAATGCACCGTAAATCATCTAAATCCCCTCTCGGATCGCTTCTTTGGCGGCTACTCGGCAAACGCGTTACCGACGCTGTTGCCACCCACATACGCCTCGACCAGGGTAAGGTCGGGATTGAACACGACAAACTCGGCGTCGCGCCCCAGCATAATGCTACCGCACTTGTCGTCGGCATGAGCTAGCAAGCAATGCCGGGGCCGACGCCCAGGCTTTTACAGCTCGGTCACGACAACGCCGTTGTAGACCTCGTCCCAACGGTCCATGACCAGATGGCCGGTCATGGGATCCATGGCATTGAGCTTGCCGCAGGTGTTGGCGGTACGCAGCACCGTCTCGTCGTCCGCGCCAGCAGCAATGGCATGCGCGAAGCCAGCGATAGTGGAGTCACCAGAGCCCGTAGCGTTAACGGCAGGGATATCGGGCGTCTTTGCGCGGAACGCACGGCCATTGTGGAAGCCAACGGAGCCGGCAGCGCCCATGGACACGACGACCCAGGGGATATCGGAGAAGCGGGCATCAGAGGCGAGCGCGGCGCGGAGCTCGTCCACATCGTCGGTGGTAAAGCTCGTACCCAAAAGGCCGTTGATCTCGGTCAGGTTAGGCTTGACCAGCTCGGGCTTAATTTCGGACTTAAGGGCGGCCTCGAGCGAAGCGCCCGAGGTATCGAGCAACGCCTTGGCACCGGCGTTCTCGGCAATGCCCGTGATCTTGGCATAGTAGTCTGCCTCGACACCGCGGGGCAGCGAACCCGAGATGGTGACGACGTCGGCCTTGCTCGCAAGCTCGGTAAACTTGGCGGTAAAGGCATCGAGCTCCTCGGGGGCAATTGTCGGGCCGCTCTCGAGCAGCTCGGTCTGGTTGCCGGCATGAAGGATATTGAGGCAGATGCGGGTCTCGCCCTTGATGGGCACAAAGTCGTTGTTAATACCGTTGGCGTCCATGAGCTCAGCCATGTAAGCGCCCATGTGGCCGCCGAGCAGACCGGTTGCCACGACGTCGTCGCCCAGCTGACCCAGCACACGGGCCACGTTGAGGCCCTTGCCGCCGGCGGTCTTTTCGGGCGTCACACGGTTGACGTCGTCGATAACGAGCTCATCGAGCTGATAGCGCGTATCGACAGACGGGTTCATCGTAACGGTGAGGATCATTTTTAGCTCCTTATCTCGCAGGCTCCTAGTGCCTCGCGATACGAGTCGACAAAACGGAATTACAGAATTTCAATCGTGAACGAGCGAACGACGGTCTCCTTAGGCTTGGCGATAAGGCAGCCGCGCTTGTGCTCAAGCACGTCATCCTCATCGGAACAGGTCGAGAGGCCACCCCAGGGCTCAACTGCCACAAAATCGCCCTCGGGCTTACTCCACACAATGAGATACGGGAAACCCTCAAAGCTCAGGCGGACGCCCTTGTCCTCGCCCTTTTTGGAAAGCGTGACCTGACGGCTCTCGAGCACGTCAAAGATGGTCTCCGCAAAATCGAAGAGCTCGTGCGATAGGGGCAGCGTCTTTCCCACCATGGGGTTCTTTGAACGGTTAGCTACATCAATCAATCCGGTCGAGGGTACGGCGGTGCAAAGCTCCGCAGCCTCATCTTTCTCAAAGCGCAGCTCGTAGTCCGTATAGGCCTCGCCGTCGTCGAGCGGGCACCTAAAGCCGGGGTGTCCACCGATAAAGAACGGCATGTCCTCGGTGCCCTCGTTGGTCACCTCATAGGAAACGCGCACGGCAGCGCGCTCGAGCGTATAGCGGGCGACGAGCTTAAACGGGTAGGGATAATCGCTCAGCAGCGCGGCGTTATCCTCCGAAGCCAGGCACATCGCCAGCTCGTTCTCGCTCTGGCTCAGCAGCTTCCACTCCTGTTTGCGCGCAAACCCGTGGCGAGCGAGCTTTACATGATGCCCGGCAAACGTCATGGCGCTACCATCGCGCAGGCCTCCGCAAATCGGAAAGCAGACCGGCGCCTGGCCGGACCACACTGCAGGATCACCCTGCCACAAGTACTCTCGACCTCCGGCCTCAATCGAGGTAAACGAGCCGCCAGCCGTGGAAACCTTAATAGAAATCGAATCGTTGGAAAGAGCGTATTCCATTACCCATCCTTTCGGACAACTGCATTTTGCTCGCAATAACCCGTCTCGGCCCTGACCAAAGGACAAACCCGCACGTTCATCGATGCGTCCGGTATCCCAGCCATGCAACGGGGTACCATACAGACATTGATGCAATTACAGCTGAAAGGCCTTCTTATGCGAACCATCATCCTCTACGCCTCGCGCCATCACGGCAATACGAAAAAGCTCGTGGACGCCATCGTCGAGGCACACCCCGAGATCGATACCCTCGACGTCGAGGCGCTCGGCAAAAACGAGTATCCCAACCTGCACGAATATCATCTGATCGGTGTCGCCACGGGCATCTATTACTCCGAGATCGACAAGGACATGGCACGCGTGCTCACAAACGTGCTGCAGCCGCAGGACAAAGTGTTTGGCCTTATGACCTACGGTGGCAAAAACAAGTGGTACGGCAAGGATATCGATGGCATCTGCCGCATGAGGCAGGCCATCTTTATGGGTGTCTACGGCTGCCCCGGCTTTGATACGTGGGGACCGTTCAAGCTCGCCGGCGGTGTCCAAAAGGGACACCCGACCGCTGAGGAAATTAAGGGCGCCGTCGACTTCTTCGACAAGATCGAAGACGAGTATGGCGACATCATCGTCGAGGAGTACGCCAAGCGCGAGAAGCGCCTAGCCTACGAGAAGGAGCATCCTGCGGGAGGTCTTGTGGCCGGCGTTAAGCGCACGGCAAAGAAGATTGCTAACAAGCTGTAACTGTGAAGGTGCTTTTGAGCGTTTAACCCATACGGCGGGTCCGAGCAGATTCGGGCCCGCCGTCTTTTTCTATCGTTACTCGGTAAAGGCGTTGCCGACGCTCTGGCCGCCGACATACGTCTCGACGAGGGTGAGCTCATGGTCGAACACGACAAAGTCGGCGTCGCGACCCGGCATGATGCTGCCGCACTTATCCTCGATGTGTGCAGAGCGAGCCGGCACCTCGGTTGCCATGCGAATGGCGATATCGGCGCTGGCGATGCCCCAGTCGACGATGTTCTTGACGCCCTGGGCAAGCGTGAGCACCGAGCCGGCAATGCTCTTGCCGTCAGCGAGCCAGCACAGGTTGTCCTTCATGATGACGTCCATGCCACCACTGGTGTAGCTGCCCTCGGGCATGCCGCCGCAACCCAGGCAGTCGGTGATGAGCACCGTGTGCTGCCAGCCCTTTGCCTGCAGCAGTGCCTTGATGGCGGCAGGGTTTACGTGCTTGCCGTCACAGATGATCTCGGCGTAGGTCTCGGGCGTGGACATGGCTGCACCCACGACACCGGGCTCACGGTGATGCAGCCCGCGCTGGCCGTTATAGGTATGCGTAAAGCAGCTGGCACCGGCGTTGATGGCGGCGATGCACTCATCGTAGGTGGCGTCGGAGTGACCGATGCTGGTCACGACGCCCTTCGCGTTGAGGGCGGCAGCATAGGTGGCAGCGCCATCGCGCTCAGCGGCCATAGCGCTCTTGACGATACGTCCGCCAGCAGCCTCCTGCCACTGGTCGAAGACCTCCTCGGAGGGATCGATAAGATAAGCGGGGTTCTGCGCGCCCACGTGCTTCATGGTAAAGAAGGGGCCCTCCAGGTAGATGCCCTGAATGCGAGCACCGCAGAAGTCGGGGCCGCGACCCTCGTCCGCCTGAGCGATGGCGGCGCAGGCGTCCTTGATCTGCTCGACGCCATCGGTGAACGTCGTGGGTAGCCAGCTGGTGGTACCGCGACGGGCGAGCTCAGTCGAGCTGATATCGATACCCTCGGGGTCGTTATCGGTAGTTGAGTGGTTGTAGAAGCCATGGATGTGGGTATCGACCATACCCGGTGCGATCCACGATCCCGTGTAGTCCTTGATCTCGCAAGAGGGCTCGTCGGCCTGCCAGGCGCCAAAGACGCCATCCTCGACCATAAGATAGCCGCCCAGTTGCGGGCCTGCCGGCAAGAAGAACTTGTCAGCCTTAATTGCGTACGTGCTCATATGCACTCCTTGCTTCTAAAGCAGTTGACTGTGGTGATGCTTATACCCAGCCCACGTAATAACAAAAAGCGCCCGCCCGCCGTTATGAGCGGACGGGCGCCCTTACAGGGGGACGCGATTAAGCGGTGAAGGGGTGAATCGTCACGCCCTTAACCACGCGGTTGACCGTACCGGTGGGGCTCGGCGTGTCGGGCGTGTTGCCCACGCGCACGGAGTTGAGCAGGCTGATAGCCTGAGCAAACATCACGAACGGCAGAGCAAGGTAGCCCTCGGGAAGCGCCTCGTAGCCCTTAAAGGTGAAGGACTCGCCCTCGTAGACGGTAGCGCCATCCTGCTGAACGGCAACGGTGTGCTGAGCGATCTTGTCGCCACCGATCTCGTTGAGGATGTCGATGTCGTACTGACGGGTGTAGGCGTCGTTGTTGACGAACACGAACACGAGGGTCTTGTCGTCGACGAAGGACTTGGGTCCGTGACGATAGCCCATGGAGGTGTCGTAGGAAGTAGCGACCAGACCGTGAGCAAGCTCGAGGATCTTGAGCTGGCTCTCCTGGGCAAGGCCACCGAAGGAGCCGGAACCCAAGTACGTCACGCGGTTGAAGTCGCCAGCGAGGTAGTCGGCAACCTCGGACTCGCGAGCGATGACCTCCTCGCCCATCTTGGCGATGGTCTCGACCCACTCGGCCTTCTGCTCGTCGGAAGCCTCGTCAAAGATGAGGGTAGAGAGCAGGGTCATGCAGGTGTAGGAGCCGGTCATGGCGAAGCCCTTGTCGTTGGCGCGCGGAATGAGCAGCGTCAGCGCATTGGGATCATCGGCAGACTCGACGGCGAGCTTGCCCTCGGGCGCGCAGGTGATGTTGAGGAACTTGACGTTGTGGACGAGCTCCTTGGCAACGGCAACGGCGGCAAGGCTCTCGGGGCTGTTGCCAGAGCGGGCAAAGGAAACCACGAGCGTGGGATCCTCAGCGCGCAGGAAGTCGCGCGGGGCGCTCACGATGTCGGTCGTGGCGATGGGCTTAAAGTCGTAGAGATCAGTGTTGCCGGCGTGACGCAGATACGGGGCGCAGGTATCGCCAACATAGTCGGACGTACCGGCACCGGTGAAGACAACGGACAGACGGCCCTCGCCCATAGCGCGAGCCTCGGCCAGGAAGGCCTCGATGGCCTCCTTGTTCTCGCGATAGATGTTGAGCGTATCACGCCAAAGCTCGGGCTGCTGAGCAATCTCGGCCGTGGTGATCTGGGCGCCGAGCTCGGTGAGCTCCTCGACACTCTTCTCGAACATTTCTAATACCTCTCTCTAGAAGTAATCCTCTGACGTGCAATTATACACTTCGGTTGGTTATCTGGTAGTAACCAGTTAAATGCAAAGAATCACCATATGGAAACGATGCGGACACTAGTTGCTACGCTGGTGGTAAACCTTGTATTTAAACTGATCGGCACGAGCAACCGAGAGTGTATACTCCACAACCTCGTTTGACTCGTTATACGTAGTCCTGACCAAATCGAGCACAGGCGAGCCCTCGACAATTCCCAAAAGGTGGGCGTCGGTGGGACGGGCTATGCTCGCATAGAACTCCTCTTCAGCCACGCGTATCTTTTGCTGAAAGTCTTGCTCAATCACATCGTAAAGCGGCTTGCGCTCCAGCAGCGGTCGCTTTAGGGACAGAAATTGACGAACCGGTAGATAGCTGCGTTCGACCATCATGGGCATGTTGTCGGCAGAACGAAGGCGCTTGAGCTTAAAAATGCGATCACCGATACGTAATCCCATATGCTCGGCCAGATTCTTATCGGCCTCCATCTCGCAAAAATCGAGAATCGTGGTCTCGGGGTCGCGACCCATCGCGCGCATCTGCTCGGTAAAGCTGTAGGACTGCATAAGATTGGTTGCCTTTGCCGAACGGTCGGTCACAAAGGTACCGCGACCGTGCTGCCGAACCACCAGTCCTAAACGCTCCAGTTCCTGCAGAGCCAGGCGTACCGTAGTGCGCGAGAGACCATAGCGCTCCGAAAGTTCGCGCTCGGAAGGAATCATGTCACCGGCGCGATATTCACGGTCAATCTTTTCGGTCAGAATATCGACCAGCTGATCGTACAGCGGTTGCTTGCGCGCTCCGATCGCCATCCTATCCTCCCTTTTGCTCAAACTAGGCTACTACCTTGGGTGTTTAGCATTATCTGTCTGCCACACCCGACTCATCAAGAAAACAAAAGCCGCGCGCTCTTTCGAGCACGCGGCTTTTAACATACACATGGCTTAAGGGGTCGGGGTGTGAGCCGCGTAGGGACACACCCCTCAAGCTAGAGCCTTACCAGATGCTCGGCCAGAGACCAAGCGGGCCAGCGCCCAGGATGCCCAGGACGAAGAGCAGCAGAATGCCCTTGGTCGGGGTCCAGCTGTGCTTAGCGAACATGTAGTAAAGCAGCAGCGTAAGCATAAGCGGGACGAGCTTCGGGACGATGGTGTTGAGGGTGTCGGCAACAGAGAAGTTGACCGGATCCTCGGTGACGGTAGCGTAGGTCACGGACTCCATGCCGTTGCCCAGATCGGCGACGCCGCACTTGACCTCGTTGCCGTCGGCATCGACGGCGGTGAGGGCGTTGCCGTCCTCATCGGTCATGGCGATGGTACCGGCCTCAGCGGTCTCGGTATCGATGCCCTCCATACCGGTGAAGTTCTCGGCCTCCTTCTCGGAGACGATCACGGTAGTAGGGGCAAGGCCACGGGTGGTGCCGTTGGGGATCTGGAGGTTGATCTGGGTGCCACCCATGGTGACGACCAGGCAACCGACGACGAAGACGCCCATGATGGAAGCGGCACGCGTGAAGGCCTGCATGTTGGCGGTCAGAGCGTCAATAGCGCTGGTGCCAAGCTTGTAGGACCAATTCATGAGCCAGAAGCGCAGAGCGAACTGGACGACGTTGAAGATCACCAGGAAGATGATCGGCGCAGCGGCGTTGCCGTTGATGGCCATGTTGGAGGTGATGCCGGCCGTGATAGGCACGAGCGTCAGCCAGAACAGGGCGTCACCGATACCACCGAGCGGGCCCATTGCGGCGACGCGGACGGCGCGGATCGTGGGGATGTCAACCTTGTTCTGCTCGAGCGAAAGCACGATACCCATAACAAAGGTGACGAGGAACGGGTGGGTGTTGAAGAACTCCAGGTTGTGGCTCATGGAAGCCGCGAGGTCGTTCTTGTTGGTGTGGATCTTCTCCAGACCGGGGATGATGGAGTAGAGCCAGCCAGCGGCCTGCATGCGCTCGTAGTTGAACGATGCCTGCAGGAAGCAGGAGCGCCAAGCCATCTTGTTGAGGGTCTTCTGGTCGAGCTGCGGAGCAGGAGTAAGATCCTCGTAGTGCTCCGGGATCACATACTCATTAGATGCCATCTTCGAAGTCACCTCCGTCAGAAACAGCTGCACCCTTCAGCTCGGTCTGCTGCTGGAAGTCCCAGAAAGCGATGCCGAAGCCGATGAGAGCGAGGATGAGCAGAGCAGGGGTTGCCAGAGAATCGTTGGCAACGGTGATGAGCGCGAGGCCAAAGCCCATGAGGAAGAAGCCCCACATATCGCGGTTCATCATAACCTTGAGCAGGACGGCGAAGCCGACGAAGCGCATCATGCCGCCTGCAGCGGAGAGACCGGTCTGCAGCCAAGTCGGGATGGCGGAAGCGATGGTCTGACCGATGGTAGCGCCAGCGATGAAGAACAGGGTGACGACGACAGCGAAGATCAGGCCGAGCAGAGCCATGGCGAAGTAGTTCAGACGCTCGATACCCTTGGTGTCAGCGTTGTGAGCCATGTTGTCCGCGGAGGACATGAGCGGCGACATAAGCGTGAAGACCAGGGTAACGCCGAGCTGACCAAGCAGAGCGAACGGAATGGCAAGACCGACTGCCGCGTTGGGCTCAAGGCCCGTAGCGATAGCGAGAATGGCTGCCATGATGCCGCCGATAACAGCGTTAGGCGGCTGAGCACCTCCGATCGGCATGTTGCCGATCGTCATGAGCTGATAAGTACCACCCACGAGAAGACCGGTGTTGAGGTCGCCAAGGATAAGACCGATGACGGCGCCGGTGACGATGGGCTGATAGAGAGACTCGAGGAAGTTAAACTGGTCGATTGCCGCGACGAACGTGACGATGAAGACCAGAGCGACCTGGAAGATCGTGTATTCCATCTTGCTCCTCCTTTCAAAATGTATGTACGCACTTTGGATTTCACGTACAGAATGTCAGGGTTTCACTCCTGACAACGTGGATCACGAGGATTACGAGAAGAGCTTGCTCGTGTCCTCAACAGGCGTGCTCGGAACGCGCCTGATCTCCAACTCCACCCCCAATTCCTGCAGCTCTTTAAACGCAGCGACATCCTCGTCGTTAACTGCGACGGAGGTGGCGACTTGGCGCTTTCCTTCCGACATGTGCATGTTGCCGATGTTTACCTTCTTTATAGGCACACCGCCCTTGACGAGCGTAAGCACGTCTTCCGGTGTTTCGGCCACGATGAAGATCTTCTGGCGCGGGCTCGCCTTGCCGATGACGTCGATGGTCTTCTGCAGGGAGAAGAAACGCGTAGCGACGCCGGTGGGAGCGGCCATCTTCATGAGGTTCTGACGCATGGTGTTGGTCGACACGTCGTCGTTGGCGACGAGGATGAGGTTGGAGCCCAGGGTGGAGTTCCACTGGGTAGCGACCTGACCATGGACCAGTCGGTTATCGATGCGGGTAAGAAGAATGTTGGGTTCTGCCATGTTGATCAGCTTCCTTTCGTTATTTGCTGACGACAGTTACTTGATCTCCTGAATCGCGTAACGCGAAACATCTACGACGGCTCCGGATCGGACTTTGATCTGGACCTTTTCGCCTTCGATGCCTTTGACGGTTCCGTAGATACCGCCGGCGAAAAGAACCTCCTGACCCGGCTTGAGCTCGGTGTGCAGCTCCTTGAAGTACTTCTGCTTCTTCTTCATGTTGATTTGCGACCAGATGGTGTAAATCAAGCCCATGATGACAAGCAGGCCCAAAAGAGCGACCGAAGAGCTCAGGACGTTGGCTCCGAAATCGGCCATTAGATGCCGTCCTCGTCGCCGAAGATATCCTCTTCCTCGGCACCAGCGACGGAAGCGACCGTCTGGGCGGTGATGCCCGTCTGGCCAACGGTCACGGCCTGCTCGCCAAGCTCGGCGAGCGTGGCGTTGCCGCGGAGGAACAGAAGCTCAATAACCATGGGAAGGTTCGTGCCAGTCAGAATCTCGACGTTGTCGACATCCTGGGCAATCATCATCGACTGGTTGAACGGGGTGCCACCAAGCAGGTCGGTAAAGACGAGCACGCCATCGCACTCCTCGCGCATGGCGGTAATAGCGGCGCGGAGATCCTCACCGTAGGATGCAGCCTGGTCGCCCTCAAAAGGAACGACAGTAAAAGCGGGCTGGTCGCCGGCAACCATAGCGATAGCGCTTGCGAGGCCAGGTGCGAACTGTCCATGACCGGTAAGAATAAAGCCAACCATTCAAATTTCCCTTCCGAAGGTGTGTACGATACGAGTCCGATGTTTTCGGAAGCCAGCGGGCAGGTGCCCTTAAAGCTTCTTGGAAAGCGTTCTTTAAGACCAGTGGTCTCTCAACTGGTAGTAACCACGTGACGTGTTGTTGCCACTATATCACCACAGAAGAGGTCGCTTTCGCTGATTCACACAGTAAAACGTTTTTGCGCCGTTCACGGCGAAAAATCGACCGTTTACCGCTCGTTAACACTTCTACCTGCGGTTTTGTAATCGTTTTGAAATGCCTTGGCCAAAGATCGGAACTTTTTTCGTGTCTAAACAACGCAGGGTGGCTAAAAATGGCGTGAAGAAAAAATGCAGGTCATTGTGAAGATTTGTGAATTGGTCTTTTTGACTTAATACCAGTTAGAACCAGTTTCGATATTATCGGTGAACGGTAGTTTTTGACCGTTCACCGGTTATTTGCAATCGTTTACGGCCGTTTTCCCGGATGAATTGAGGATGCCCGATGAAGCACTTGCGCGGTTGCAGGATATTTCGATACTCGTCCATCCCCCGCGCGCCAAACTCCCACTCCCTGAATGTGCCATAAGCTCTCGCTATTCGTCGTACAAATATTACTTACTCTATTATGTAATTGTTTATCGTTTGTCGTTAAGTATGTTATAAGATACAAGTATCATCCAAGACATTGGTTGGAGGAGCTATGATCCGCTGGAACGTATCCAAATCGAATGAAGCCATCGACCGTGAACAGGCAATAGCCAAACTGAGGAAGCTCACTCGCTACTGCAAATGGGGCACAATCTGCACCATCGTGGCGCTCGCTCTGGCACTCCTCGCAGTCATTGCAATCGAAGATCTAGTCATATTGCCTAGCCTCTCCCAAGGGTTCTGTCTCCAATCCGTAGAGCTTGAGGCTAGCGAAGGGCCAATTCTCGCTCTCGTCGGCACCAATGAACAGACTCCTCTTATGCTTGTCGCGCACGACGGTCATACTGCCATAGGGAGCGGCATGATGGCATGCCTCGCGCTTGCCATCGCGCTAAGCGCATACAGGTTTTTCTCCGCCATTGAAAAGGCGGGCAGGCCCTTTGACCTCGAATGCATTCGCATACTACGTCAAATAGGACATTTGTTCCTTATCGGCGGCGCTGCCGTGAAACTTTTTGGTGCCATAGTCACAGGGCTGATACTCTCAGGATTTGGCGGCATCTTTACGGATGCACTTGGCGGGCAGCATCTCGACCTCTCTATGCTCTTTGCAGGCCTAATTATTAGCCTGATTGCTAGCATCTTCCAGTACGGGTGTATCCTGCAAAAACAAGATGACGAGTTGCTCTAGGGGGAATCCATGATTATTCTGCGGCTCGACCGCATGCTTGCCGAACGCAAGATTTCATCCAAAGAGCTTGCTGAACGCGTGGGTATCTCCCAGGTCAATATGTCGCGTATCAAGACGGGCAAGGTTTCTGCCGTGCGCTTTTCAACTCTTGACGCGATATGCCGGGCACTCGACTGCCAACCGGGCGATGTTCTGGAATACATACCTGACGATGAAGCCGATAACCTCTTTGGACTTAAAGATGAATAGCCATAATTAAGCCGCCAATCACGCCCTCAACGCAAAAAGCCCGCCAGAACGACGTTCTGGCGGGCTCAATCAGATATTTCGACTTCGTGCTCGAAAGCTCGGGCAACCTTTAAGCAAACAGGCCGTAGATGCTGATGTTGGCCTTGGCGTACAGGCCGTTGGCATACTCGGTCCACTTGGAGCTGGCGCTCGAGGCCTGCGAGGAGTACTGCTGATAGGCGGTGTAATAGGCGGTCATGGCCTGCTTATAGGTGGCACTATCGGCGGTAAAGGCATCGTTAGCGAAGGCCTTAGCGTAGGTGCTGTTCTCGTCCTTCCAGGTGCCCTTCGAGCTATCCCACTCGTCACCGGCAAGGTTGATGATGTAATCGGCGTAATCCTTGCTCGCGGTGTCCTCGTTGCCGTCAGAAGGCTCGGTCGGAGCGGTCGGCATGCTCGCGGAAGCATCGCCCACCTTCTTCTTGTAGAGCTTCTGCAGCGTCGCGGACTGGCGGACGATCTGCTTGGCCTGGTCCTTGGACACGCCATACTGCTTGGCCATGGTGTCGTAGTCCGAGGTGCCGATAGAATCCTCGGCGTACTTCTTCATCTCCTTAGAGGAGACGGTAATGCCCTCGTCCTCGGCAGCATCGAGCAGAATCTTGTTGCGCACGTAAGACAGGATGACGTCGGCAGAGGGGGCGGTGTAGTTGCCGTTACTATCCTTGACGGTATCGAGGCTGTACTGGCTCTCGATGGCCTCGCGCGCGGTGATGTCGCTCTTCTTGCCGCTATAACTATAGCTTGCCACGGTCGAATCGAGCTGGTCCTCGGTCAGGGTCGACGAACCGACGCCCTTGCCGCCAAAGCCGCCATTGCCCATAAAGAAGCCGACCACCGCAGCGATCACGACTGCAACCACAAAGGCGGCAATCATCGTCTTCTTGTGCTTGGATGCATGGTCGTCCGCGTCGGAGTCGTCCTCGTCTTGCTCCTCGGGCATGAGGTTCTCGTCAGCGGCATCTGCGGCGATCTGAGCCTCCAGACGGGCGTCCTCTTCCTCGGCCGTCGTGCCAGCAGCAATGTGCTCGGCAGACGTACCGGCAACCAGGTCGATCTTCTCGTCCTCGTCACCATCGGGGCCTTCGCCGCGCTCGATGATCTGGATGCCGTCGATCTCGTCCTTCTCGTCCTTCTTTTGAATCAGACCCATATCAGTTACTCCTTGTTAGGAAACATAGTCCGCAATAGAATACGCCCGACAGAGCGCCGGGCGTATTGATTCTCAGGTTATACGCAAACACTTAAGTACTATTTAGGCGTTTGCAGTCTGCATGCCTTAGGCCAGGTGCGCGATAACGGCATCGGCAAAGGCCTGCGTGCCCACAGCGCCCTCAACGGAGCCGGTCTGGGCACGACGAACGTCGCCGGTGACCTGCTCACCCTCGTCGAGCGTGGCAGAAACGGCGGCGCGAATACGATTGGCCGCGTCGTTCTCGCCCAGGTGATCGAGCATCATAGCCGCAGACAGAATCTCGGCCGTGGGGTTAGCGATATCCTGGCCAGCGATATCGGGCGCGGAGCCGTGCGTCGCCTCGAAGATGGCGCAGTCGGCACCGATGTTGGAGCCGGGGGCCATCCCTAAGCCGCCCACCAGGCCGGCGCACAGGTCGCTCACAATGTCGCCGTACAGGTTGGGTAGCACCAGGACATCGAAGTCGTTGGGGTTCTGGACCAGGCCCATGCAGGTGGCGTCGACAATCTTGTCGTTGAACTCGATATCGGGATAGTTGGCGGCCACCTCGCGCGCAACGCGCAGGAACAGGCCGTCGGTCGCCTTCATGATGTTGGCCTTGTGCACAGCCGTCACCTTTTTGCGGCCGCAGCGGCGGGCGTACTCAAAGGCGTACTCCACAATGCGGCGGCTCTTGGCGATGGAGATGGGCTTGATCGAGATGGCGGAATCAGCGGCGAAGGTCTTTTGGCCCGAGCGCTCGACGAGCTGCGAGAGTTCCTCGACCTCGGCAGCGCCCTCATCGAACTCGATACCGGCGTAGAGGTCCTCGGTGTTCTCGCGCACGATGACCAGATCGACGTCACGGAAGCGCGAGCCGTCGCCCGGCTGCGACAGGCAAGGGCGCACGCAAGCGTACAGGTCGAAGTGCTTGCGCAGGGCCACGTTGACGCTGCGGAAGCCCGTACCGACCGGTGTGGTGATGGGGCCCTTGATGGCAACCTTAGTCTCGGCAACCGCATCGAGCACGTGCTGGGGCAGCGGCGTGCCAAACTCGTCCATGACGCCGGCGCCGGCCTCCTGGACGTTCCAGTTGATCTGGACACCGGTGGCCTCGACCACGCGGCGCATGGCCTGCGTAATCTCGGGACCGATACCGTCACCGGGAATCAGGACTACATCGTGCGCCATAATCTGTTACTCCTCGTCTTCGGCGTCGTCAGATTTTTTAACGCTAGCACGCTTCTTCTTTTTGGAGAGATCCAGGCCAAAACGTTTAACAAGCATTTCGCAAATCTCGCTCGAGCGAGCCTTGAGATAGCTGCCCTTGCCGTTCTCGGCATCGAACTTAAGACGCAGCGCAAGCTTCTCTGCGACCTCGGCGTCGATCTCGCCCTGGCCAAACTCGTACAGGCAACCGAGCATGTCGCGATACTCAAGGTCGCCGTGGTAGCACTGAATGGCCTCGTCCAGGATGGGCCAAGCCTCGCGCGAACGCTCAACGCTCGTGGCGCCCCACACGCACAGCAGGCGGAAGGCGGCATAGCGCAGCGTGGAGGAAATCTCGTCGAACAGCGCGGTCTCGGCGCCCTCAAAGGCATCGCCCATCTGCTCGGGGCAGGTGGTGGCGAGCGCCGCCAGGGCATCGAGAGCCTCCCAGCGGGTCTGAGCCTCGGGGCGGTCGAGTGCCTCGATCAGCGCGGGCACGCAGGGCACGACGCGTTGCGGGTCGCGCTCGGCCAGCAGATGCAGCACGCGGGCGGCAAACTGGCGGATGCGGCGTGTGGGGCAGCCGAGCTCCTGGACCAGGCGGTCGACGGCGTTCTCGTTCTCCTCTGCCAGCTGAAGCCGTGCCAGCTCCTCGTCGGTGAGCTGTTCGTCTTTGTTTTCTGCCATAGTTACCTCTTCTTACTATTTCTTAGCGTGCTTGCCAACACCCTTGCTGTCATCGGTGACCGAGATGAGCTGTCGGTCTGCCGCACCATTGTGACGCGCGCGGCGGCGCTCCTCGGCGTCGCCCGCATCGGCGGCGGCGCGATGGGCCTTGTTGACATTAAAGACCTCGTCGTGCTTGCGCCACGGGCCAACGGACTCGCCAAAGCTCATCTTAAGACCGGCGATAAAGCCGCCGAGCCAGCCGATCGGCGCAAACTGCACCAGCGGGAACAGCGAGAACACCCAGGTCAGCAGGACGACTGCCGCCGCTCCCGCAAAGTTGGCAATCCAGTAGTCGCGCTTGGTGATGACGCGCTTTTCGCACGCCCACTGGCCGCACAGAAAGCCGATGTAGATCGCAAAGAGAAAGAGCGCCAGCGCAAGCACCACGAACGTCCAGCTCATGGGCGCTACTCCCCGTGATGGTGGCCACAGCAGCACTCGTGGCCGTCGTCATGACCGTGGCCGCCGCAGCACTCGTGGTCCTCGCCGTGATGGTGGCCGCAACCGCACTCATGCTCGTCGCCGTGCTCGCCGCAACCGCAGCCGTCCTCGTGGGCACCGTGCTCCTCGGGGCGATACTGCGACCAGTCCAGACCGGCGGCGATGGCGTCGGCCTCCTCCTTGTAGAGGACCGTGATGGCCTGGGTGCCCAGCTTGGCGCCACCGATAGCGTCGAGCATGTCGTAGAGCGTAAAGGCCACGTCGGCGCCGGGCAGCGCGAGCTCGCGGTCGTCGGCGTAAGCAAGGGCCAGGCGCAGGTCCTTAATGAAGTGCTCGACCATAAAACCGGGCTTGTAGTCGCCGTCGAGCGCCTTGGGAGCCAGGCTCTCCATGGCGCCGGACTTGCCGGTACCGCCCAAGATCATCTGGCGGGTCTTCTCCAGGTCAAGGCCGCTCAGCTCGGCAAATGCCATGGCGTCTGCCATGCCGACCATGCAGGCGCCCAGCGACACCTGGTTGGCGAGCTTGGCAGCCTGGCCCTTGCCAGCGCCGTCGAAGCAGCAGATGTTGGCCGCAAAGGTGGCAAGGATGTCGCGGACTGGGGCGATATCGTTCTCGGTGGCGCCCACGATAGCCGTGAGCGTGCCGGCGATAGCACCAGACTCGCCGCCGGTGACGGGGCAGTCAAACGCCATGCGGCCGGAAACCTGGGCGGCCTCGGCAATGTCGCGCGCCAGCTCGGGCGAGCTTGTGGTGAGGTCGATCAGGACCGCGCCGGGCTTAGTGCACGCGAGCAGGCCGTCGCCCGCCAGGTAGAGCTCCTCGACCTCGGAGGGATAACCCACCATGGTAAAGACGACGTCGGCGTTCGCCACGGCATCTGCCGGCGTATCGGCCCAAACGGCACCGCGCTCGATAAGCGCGGCGGCCTTGGACTTAGTGCGGTTGTTGACCGTGACGGGATAGCCGGCATCCAGGATGTGGCCGGCAATGGGGGCACCCATGATTCCGGTGCCGATGAATGCGACGGAGAGCTTGTTTGCCATGAAACCTTTCCTTTTGGGTTGGGTGTTATTACCAGGTTGAATACTCGGTGCCAGCGTTGGGCTGTGAGTCGAGGGCGATTACGGACGCAGCGCTTGCCTACTGGCCGCGCACGCGGCGGGCGATGCGGTCGGAAAGCGACGCCTTGTCGGCGCGGTTCTTACCCCAAAACGCGCAGGCCACCATGCCGGGGCCCACGTGCGAGCCGATGGTAGGACCGACGGAGCTGCGAATGATCGTGACGTCGGCGCAACCCTCCTCCTTGCGGATGGCGGCTTCGAGCCAGTCGCCGTCCTTCTCGGCATCGGCCGTCATAATGGCGATGGGCATGGTGCGATCGGGCACATAGTTCTCGCGGAACGACTTGAGGATGGACTTGAGCGCCTTCTTGCGACCGCGGTTGACGCCGATCAGCGACAGCGAGCCGGCCAGGTCGTAGGACAGCTCGGGTTTGACGTCGAGCTTTGCCGTGAGCTGTGCCGCCGCGGGCGGAATGCGGCCGCCGGCAGCCAGCGCGTCAAAGCTCTCGAGCGTAAAGTAACCGTGGACATAGGTCTTGGCCTCGTTTGCCCAGTCGACCAGCTGCTTGGCGGTCAGTCCCGCCGAACGCTGGCGCACGGCCTCAAGCGCCAAGAGCTCGCCGGTCGCACAGGGCAGAGCGTTGTCGACCACGTACAGCTCAAAGTTGGGATACTCGGCGCGCACGGCGTCCGCCGCCTGGCACGCGGAGTTGTAGCTCGACGACAGCGCCGAGGTAAAGCACAGGTAGACCGTAGGCGTACCCTCTTTGGCGCACTCGGTAAAGAACTCGATATAGCGACCGAGCGACACAGCCGAGGTGGACACGCGGGCACCGGCGCGCATACGGTCGTAGAACTCCTTGGGTGTGATGCTCGACCAGATGTCGTCCGTGCGCTCTTCGCCATCGATAATGAAGGGGAAACCCAGGATATCGACATCGAGGTTCGCGGCGACCTCGGGGCTAAAGTCGCAGCAGGTATCGACGACGATGCGGCAACGGTCCGAATGACCGGCGGATGCGGCCTTGTCCATCAAAGCGACTCCTTACGTAAAAAGGCGGCCACCCGCATGGGATGGCCGCCAGCCGTTAACTCATGCAAGTTAACGTATTTTACTCGTCAAGTGTTTCGATGCGGGGCTTGATGATGCCATATCCACCATTCTTACGGTGATACACCACATTGATAAGGCCGGTCGTCGCGTTCTCGAACACGTAGAAGTCGTGACCGAGCAGATCGGTCTGCACCAGCGCCTGCTCCTCAGTCATCGGAGTGACGTCGATAACCTTCTCGCGGACGAGCAGGTCGTCTTCCTCCTCGGGCAGCAGCAGGTCGGCCAGATCCTCGACGCGCTCGACCGGTGCGACATCCGCGGCGCTGGCACCACCCTGGCGGTTGTCCACGACCTTAGTCTTGAACTTGCGCAGCTGGCGGGTAACCTTATCGGCGGAGAGGTCGATGGCGGCATACATATCTGCGCCGTGCTCGGCAACGCGAATCACAGAGCCGCGGGCACGAACCGTGACCTCGACGATTGCCGGGTTGGGGTTCGAGGGGTTCTTCTCATAACGAAGCACGACGTCGACTGTCATGGGCTCGATATCGAAAACCTTGAGCGCCTCGCCGATCTTCTCATCCACATGCGCACGCAGAGCATCGGTTACCGTCGTCTTGCGTCCAGAAACCTTGATATCCATACGTGGCTCCAATCTGCCTCGGGGACTTACTGTACTGGCTATGTACCCATTGCCGTGCATTTAATCACGCGGATTCCTAAAGACCCGAATAACGATTGCTTAATACCGCATACCGAAGTCTCGCACTTTTCTGTGGCAAAGTGCGCTATGGGAGGGCGTCGGCGACTTTTTATTTGGTCCCGAAAATTGGCTTTGACCTGCTGGTTTTATAGGGATAAAAAAGCCGGGCTCCCCTATTGGGGAAACCCGGCAGTGCGTGTTGAAACCGTGAAGAGGTGTCCTTTCCAACGTATAGGAGACACCACCCCTAGCAATAACTAGCTATTAAGTTTGTTAATGTCGTCGTCAGTGATGGTGCCTTCCTGGCTGGACGATTTGTCCTCGGAGGATGCGGTCTCATTGTTGGAATCGGAGGACTCGCTGCCGGAGGACGTGGTCTCACTGGACTCAGAGTCGCCCGGCTGCACGTTAGCGCCCGAAACCGTCTTAGTGGTGAGGTCGTAGGGAATCTGGCCGTACCAGACGCAGTGAACCGCCTCGAGCGTGCCGTCGACCGTGATGTCGTCGAGGGCATCACTCACGGCACGGCACAGTTCGTCATTGGACGAGAGGCCCGCAACACCAAGCGTCGAGGGCGCCTCGAGCGCACCGACATAGGAGACCTCGCTCATCAGGCGTGCAAGATAGCCGCCGGCTGTGGAGTCGCAGATCACATAGTCGACCTCGCCAGACTCGAGCGCCTCAAAGCACTCGTTGATGTTGGAGTAGGTCTTTTGGTTGGCGGTGATGCTCTGCTTAGCAAGCGCCTCCTGCGAGGCCGAGGACATCTGGACACCCAGAGTAGACGTGTTAAGGGTATCGGTGGAAACGCTTAGCGACCCACCATCGCTGGTTTTACCGAACACGGAAGCGGCATCGTACAGGCAGGTGCCGAGCGAGCTAACGTCCCCGTCCGTGGAGTTGATCTCGCCGATAAAGATATCAGCCTTTTTGTCGCCGAGCGCGGAACCTGCCGAGGACGCATCGACAAAGGCGACCTTAAGGCCCATGCGGCTTGCGAGGGCGCGGGCAGCATCGACTGCATACCCCGTAAGCTCGCCGTCGGCGCCCTGCATTGCCTGCGGCGCATCGGAAGTATCGAGGGCGACCGTCAGGGTTCCGGGAGTGACCAGGGCATCGTCCGACACCGCCGGCGTGACGGTCTCGTACTCGATCTGGTCGATCGTGGGAGTCGTGAACGTAGACAGCGGGTTGAACGCGCATCCGCTCAGGCCCAAAACGGCAATGACCGCTGCGGTCCCAGCACCTAACCGAGCCGCGTGCATCAAGCTGCCCCTCACCATGTCCACTACCCTGCCTTCTGTGTCGTATACGATCCGTGCGTTGCGCGGAATATCGGGTTGTTCCCACCAGCTGACCTGGTATTTGACCCCACACTTGCGCACCGGGGTGTTTGCTCGGGAGGCCGCAGCCACCCTCACGACTGGCCCGCTCGCCCGCGAGGCGGTATTGCCCCAAAGAAAGTAGAACGGACGGTGCGGCTTACATCTAGGACGCGCCATGATCGCGCCGCGCGCACGCGGTCGCTTACGTGGATCCCTTTGACCGCGTCTGTCTTGGACTAGGACGGGCATTTCGTCCGTCCGCAACCACAGCCTGGTAGGAACGTAGCGCATTATAGCTAAGTTCAAGCTAAAGTTTAAGGTTAGGGGCGTCATTCGCATCGCGAGTACAGATTTCGCAGGTCAGGACGGGCTGCACGTGGCCAGATTGAGCTCGTCGCCCCCTATGGGGAGCCTCGAGACGCCCGTTTTAGGGGCCGTGTGCAAAAAACGGCAAATATGAGTACTGTTACCAATTTAGTAGCAGCGATTTTCCACCTCGTGAGCCGGTTTCGAGCTCATTTAGCCCTGCTTAGCGCCTTGATTTCCCACATTTGTTTATTATCTTCGCGATTTTTACCGTTTCTCGATCCGCAAATATCAGATTTTGCTGTTACTAATTTTGTATCAGTACTCATTTTTGCCACTTTTTGCACAGCACCTATAAACAGACCCCCTCTCAAAACCAACATCTATGCTGGCTTAAGCCCAAAACATGCTCGGAGCGTATTCAGCAGCGCGTCTTGCTTCTTCCGACGAGCCTCCACGCGGTTTTGGTACCGCTTGCCCATGCGTTGGTATATGCGCCATGCGAGTGCCTCCATCGCCTCCATGTCGCAGAGCATCTCGTTATTGACCGTTGCGACCTCGATCCCCATAGCTATAAAGCCCGTATTACGCTTTTCGTCGTGAATGCGCCCACCGCGAGACGAATGGCCCAGCTCACCGTTGTATTCCAGGTCAAACCGGGCTGCCTCTTGATACGCATCGCAAACTGCATGAGGCATCCCCGAGATTGCCTGCGCGCGGTCATCGAACTCGATCTTGTAGTCGGTCTTAAAGGGACCGCAGGCAAAACCGCCATAGGAAAACGGAAGCGAAAACAAAGCGAGCATGATGCACTCCATGGGTGAGCGCAGGTTTTCCGAAAGATAGGGACACAGACGCTGCAGTTGTTTGGCCGTGTTCCCCTTGTATACCGCGAGATAATCTGCCAGACGATCGGGCATCAGCACCGGCTCGACTTCAAAGTAGCCCACGTCTGCTGGCTGGTCCTTGTCCTTTGCAAGTTTATTCGTAACAGGCGAGGTGTAGGGAGGCAGATACTTCCCGCGATCGCTCAGTGAAATCTTGGAGCACAGCTCCTGGGCCAGGGCAAACGCCTGGATGCAGCCGACCTCGCGCGCAACGGCAACACAAAGGGCCTCGGGAGATAGGCTGTACACCCCCGGTTCCACCTCTAGAATCGAGCCTGCGGGCAACCTGGAACACACGGACCAGCCTACGCCAGGCATGCGGCGGCGCTGCGCCGCAGATCCCACCAGCAAGCACAGATCTTCTTGCACCTCGCCACTTTTGGCTCCAATTCGCACCAAGTCAGGAAGATAGATATCCTCGGTCGAGGGCGACGACGTGCGCAGCACACGGCGCTCTTCATCGAGATTAAGGTCCTTCCAGCTGATATAGCCCATCTGCCGGCGCTCGGCGCGCATCATGCGCAGCGCTGAAGCGCCTGTTAGGATTACGGAAGCCGCTAGCTGTTCGCCTGTCGGCTCGTTGCGCCGCTCAATCTTCACTGCCACAAAACCACCCCTACCAAACACGTGCGATAGCAAGGCCATCGACTGCCGCAGCGCCGGCACGCTTGAGCTCCGCCGAGGCTGCTGCCATGGTCGCGCCCGTGGTGATAACGTCATCGATAAGCAGTAAGCGGCGGCCGTGCACGTCCTCAACCGTCTCGTACATGCCTTGGGCACGCTCGCGACGCTCCTCACGACCGAGTTCGCGCTGGTCGCCATGCCCGTACTTGACGAGGGCATCGAGCAGGGGAACACCCGACAGCTCGCAAAATGGGCGCGCAATGGCCTCCATATGATCAAAGCCACGCCGCCGAAACGCTGCCGCCGTCGCAGGCACAAACACCACCGCATCCGCACCGGACAGCACACCTCCCAAGCGTTCGGGCGCTACGACCTGGGCATGCAGGGCGGTGTCGTAGAGCAGCTCCGCCAGATACGGCGCCAGGCGTCGCTCGCCCGCGTCCTTGTACGCTTTAATGATGCGCGGCAGCGGATGCGCATAGACGGAGCACGCCAGGCACCGGTCGAGTGCCTCCGCCATTGCCGAGGACGTGCCCTCGACCGAACACTCAGTGCACAGCAAATCCCCAAACGGGGCGCCACATCGGGTGCAGCTATGCCGTGGGTCGATGAGCGTGAGCGCAGCCAGGCAGTCTTGGCAAATAAGCGCACCGGCGCGCTCGCAGCCGGCACATCGTGTTGGCGACAATGCCTCGAGCGCCTCGCGTGCCGCCCGCTCGGCAAACGGTAGCAATCCGTCCGCAAACGGTAGGGCGCCGGCACCTTGCAGGCATCCCAACACATTCAAATGTCTCTTCACGACACAACCCTCCCTACGTTCGATCGCAGGGAGGGTTGTTGATTCAGCGCTATGGTACCCCGACGCGATTGGGGCAAGGCTGGTTAAATCCGCTCGCGGGCGTTATTCGCCGGCAGGCGGTTGTGGTGCAGACGAAGACGGGGCCGAGCCCTCGCCACCATCCTGGCGCGGCTTGCGGGAACGGCGACGGCGACGGCGCTTTTGACCCTGGTCGGCCGAGCCCTCGCCACCGCGATCCTCGCGCGGCTCGCGCTCGTCGCGAGCGGCGCCACGCGAAGCCTTGGCAGCCGCTCCCCCGCCATCTCCGGGACGACGGCGCGTGACCTTGACCTCGCCATCCGAGACCTGATCGGCAACGGAGGGCACTGAGGGCTTCTGCTGCGCGCCCGAGGAATGGCGACGGCGCGAACGCGGCGCGCGCTCCTCCTCGCCACGTGACTTGCCGCCCTTGTCGGCAGGCGCGTCGGAGGCCGAGGCGCCCTTGGAAGCGGCACCAGCCTCGCGAGCAGCTGCGGCGCGGAAGGCGTCCTCGCGCTCCTCGCTCGACAGATGACGGCGACGACGGCGCGTGGGGTTCATGCCACCGCCGCGGTTTTGCTGCTGGGGCTGTTGAACCTCGCGCTCGCGAGCTCCGTTCTTGCCGGCGGCTGCGGCCTCGCCGGCATCGGCAGAGCCCGCACGCTTGCGGCGGCGACGGCCACCGGCGGTATCCTCGACCTCAGGCGCCTCGGCCTTGCTGCGGCCCTTTCCGCGGCCACGGCCCTCGCCCTGCCCCTGACCGGCGCGAGCATCGGATTCAGCATCGCGACGACGGCGCTTGGGCATCGACGTACCGGCCAGACGGTCGGCGCTCGACAGGCCATCGCCCACGTCGACGCCGTTCTCGCGGTCGAGCTCCATAAGCGCCAGACGCATCTCGGGCGACTCGATGCGCTCGAGCACGTCGCGCGTCACGCAGTCGGGGCGGCAGTTGCAGCCCTGCTCGGCGGCCTTCTTTTTGCAGCCCTCCGAGCAGGTCATATCGGCCAGGTTGACCTTAAAGACCTTGCCGTTCTCCAGGCGCAGCACCAGCTGCTCACGCGGCGTGTCATATTCCTGAATACGCGCCTTGCCGAGCGGCGTATCGATGAGCGTCTTCTTTTTGGGCGCACGGCTCTTAAAGTCCTTGTACGCTTCGAACTCATAGCGCAGGCAGCACATCAGGCGGCCGCAAACGCCGCTGATCTTGGAGGAATTGAGCGGCAGGTCCTGCTCTTTTGCCATGCGGATCGAGACGGGCTCAAACTGTCCGCCAAAGCGCGTGCAACAGAGCTCCTGGCCGCACTGGGCATAGCCGCCCACCAGGCGAGTCTCGTCGCGCACGCCGATCTGGCGCATGTCGACGCGAATGTGCAGCGTCGAGGACAGATCCTTGACGAGCTGGCGAAAATCGACGCGCTCCTCGGCCGCAAAGTAGAACACGGCCTTCTCGCCGCCAAACAGGTACTCGACGCCCACCGGCTTCATCTCGAGGTCGAGTTCCTTGACCAGGCGGCGGAAGTCGACCATGGCCTCGTCGCCCTGGATGGCCAGGTCGTCGGCAAGCTGCAGGTCGATGTCGCTCGCCACGCGCAGCACGGGCTTGAGCGGCTGACCGATCTCGTCTTGCGGCACCTCGAAGGGATCGGCCGTGACCAGGCCGATCTCGGTTCCGCGCTCGGTGGAGCAAATGGCATAATCGGCCTCGAGGATATCCAAATCCTGCGGATCGAACCACAGGTCGCGCGAGGCGTAGGTAAACTTAACGGGTACGACTAACGGCATTTCATTGCCTTCCTGATATCGAACAGCATGACCTCGATGGCCAGCTGGGGAGTAACGTTTCTGGCGATGTTGCGCTCGGCGGTCGCGACTGCCTCGAGCGCCCGCGTGGCACCCGCAACATTGGTCGCGGCGGCAAGCCGCCCGATCGTGTCGCGCACGTCTTCGTTCACCACGTCGGCCGCCTCGTCCTGAAGCGTCAGCAGCACGTCGCGCATGAGCGTCCGCGCGCTCGCCAGCGCTTCCATGATACCCGAACGCTCGCGCGCGTTGAGTTCGCGCTTGTTGCGGTCCTCAAGCTGCTTCAATGCTCCACGCGACAGGTAGTCGGCGTTTTGCTCGAGCACCTTTTCCTGCGTGGACTTGACCTCGGCGAGCGGCGCCTTAACGGCGACGATGAGCGACTTGGCGCGGCTGAGCACGTCGGCCTCGTCGGCGGCGATAAGCGAATCGATGGCGCGAACCATCTGACGGCGGGCGTCATGGCGCTCGGCGCTCTTGAGGAACTCGATGCCGCGCGTTGGGCTTCCCGCTACGGCGACGGCCATGCGGCAACGCGCAGGGTCCTGACCGGTGGCGCGGCTCACGGCCTGCGCGGCGACGGCGGGCGATACCAGCCGAAACGGCACGCACTGGCAGCGGCTCACGATGGTGGGCAACATCACGTCTGCCGAGGTGCCCAGCAAGATAAACATAACGCCCTCGGGCGGCTCCTCGAGTGTTTTGAGCAGTGCGTTGGCGGTGTTGGCGCGCAGCTGCTCGGCACGGTCGATGATGTAGACCTTGGCCTTGGCACGGATGGGCGCCAGCGGCACGTCGTCGAGCAGCTCGCGGGTCTGGGCGATGAGGTAGCCCGTAGCGCTCTCGGGCGTGTAATAGTGCACGTCGGGGTGCGTATGGCGGGCGACGCGCACGCAGCTATCGCATGAGCCGCAGCCATCCTGCTCGCACAGGAAGGCTTGGGCGAGCGCCCACGCGGCGTCGAGCTTGCCCGCGCCGGGCGCGCCCAAAAACAGGTAGGCGTGCGATGCGCGACCGCTAGCGACGGCATTGGTCAAAAAGTCACGCACGCGCTCTTGGGTGTCGAGCTTGGTCAGCAGGCTTGCCTGAGCAGGGGCCATGTTACTCGGCCTCCTTGGCAAGCGCGGTGGCGACGGCTTCCTGCGGAATGTCGAGACCGTACGCGCGAACCTGCTCGACCGTCTTCTCGAAGACTTCCTCGACGGTCGTAGTGGCGTCGATGAGCTTTACGCGGTCTGGCTCCTCGGCAGCAATTGCGCAAAACCCCTCGTAGACACGCTCCTGGAATGCCATGCCCTTAGCCTCCATGCGATCTGCCGCGCCACGGGCTGCCATGCGCAGCGCCGCCTGCTCGGGCGTGATGTGGTAGACGAGTGTGAGCGCCGGGTGCGTTCCCGCGACGGCCAGGTTGTTGGCGTCGCGCACCATCTGGCGGTCGAGCCCATCGGCAAATGCCTGGTAGCAGGTCGTGGAATCGTAGAAGCGATCGCACAGGACCACCTTTCCGGCAGCGAGGGCGGGCGCGATGACCTCGTGCACCAGCTGGGCACGCGCAGCCTCGTAGAGCAACAGCTCGCAGGTATCGCCCATCGTCGTGTTGGCAGGGTCGAGCAGCAGGGCGCGAATCTTTTCGCTGATGGCAGTGCCGCCCGGCTCGCGCAGGCTCACAACCTGATAGCCAGCGAGTTCGAGCGCGCGGGCAAGCAGGCGCGCCTGCGTGGACTTGCCGGCGCCATCGACGCCCTCGAGCGTAATGAAGCTATGTTGAGCGGGCTCAAAAGCCATGGGCGCAGCCCCTTCCTACAAGGCGCGTAAATGCAGATATATCAACCAAGCCATGATACCCCAGCGTCCGGTGCACCCCAAATCCGACCTAGTCGTTTGGGGCGGCAGTTGGGGACGTTCCTAAACTGCCGGCAGAAAAGGAACGTCCCCAACTGCCGGCTTTTTTGTACGCTGGGTATAATCGTCGTATTGCATTGAAATGTGGCGAAAGGAGTGGCAATGTCTCGGTATTGCGCCTCGTGCGGCAAGCGTCTTGCAGATGATGCCAAGTTCTGCACCTCGTGCGGTGCACCCGTTGAGCAAACAGCCGCGAGCGATAGCCAGCCCGCTTTTGAGCAGACCGGCTCCCTTGATGCGCCGCAAGCCAAGGCGGACGACCCCCTCGCCTATAGCCCCGACCCCGCCGCAAGGACCGAGGCCGTCGAGACCACGCAGCGCATACCCGTCGCGAGCGGCTCGCCCCAACAGCAGCCGGCTCCCGCACACGCGCCCGCTTCGCCACAGACCCCCGCTTCCAAAAAGAGCGGCACCGGGCCGCTTATCGCCGTTATCGTTGTGCTGGTGGCGATCATCATCGCCCTGGTCATTTTCTTTGTGATCAAGCCTTTCGACAACGCCGGTACGCAGACGACCGCCGAGGTTACCAAGCTGCACCACGATGTTGACGATGATGACCTTGAGCCTCTCGGCGATCCCAATAGCCTTTACGACGATGACGATGATGACGACGAGGATGGCGGCGAAGCAACGCTCTCTGAGCAGAACCTCTACCGCCGCCTGAGCGAATACTACGACCTGCTCGAAGATCTCGACAGCCAGGTCCGTGGCTGCGCGCAGAACTTCAACGGCAACTATCTGGAAGAGGATCGAACCACCCGTCAAAATCTCGCCGACGTCGCCGAGCGCACGGAGGACACCATCGAGCAGTATTACGACATCGTCGAGGACCTGGACGTCCCGACGAGCTCCAAGAACTACAGCTCCTGGAAGGACATCATCGCCCTGTACGACGACCTGGATCACCGCATTGACGCAATCTGTGATGCCTGGGAGATCAGCCTGAAATACGCCAAGCCTGCGGACCACAAGAATGAGATCGTGGCGCCGCTGTCGCGCGACAACGTGGCGGGCACCAATGACAATAAGTACCGCCTAGACTTTGAGGAGCGCTATCCCGGCGCCAAGCCTGTCGAGGTGAACTAGCGCTTTGTCGTTCCCGAGCCGGCAGTTAGGGACGTTCCTAAACTGCCGGCAGAAAAAGAACATCCCTAACTGCCGGTCAAAAAAACGAGCGAGGATCGCGGGGTCCTCGCTCGTTTTTTTGGGCAATGTTTCGACTGCGCCGTTACTTGTCGGCGGCTGTTTTCTTGGCAGTCGACTTCTTCGCGGTCGTCTTCTTGGCGGCAGTGGCTTTCTTAGCCGTCGTCTTCTTGGCCGCCGTCGTCTTCTTTGCCGTGCTCGCCTTGGTTGTGGTCTTGCGACCGCGGGCGGGCTTCTTCTCCTTGGTCGGGCAGTCCATGTTGACGCAGATACGCCACGGACCGCGCGCCGTGTTGACCACCACGATGGGGGCGCCGCACTCGGGGCAGGTCTCGCCCGTCGCCTCGAGCTTGCCGCGCGCCGGCAGCGGATAGCTCACGCCGCAGTCATCGTAGTTGGTGCAGCGGATAAAGCGCTTGCCGCTCTTCTCGCTCTTGTGCGCGATCAGGTCGCCGTGACGTCCGGCCTCGGCACACACCTTGCACTCGCCCACCTTAAGATCGGGCTCGTAGTTGGTGGGGCACGTGGGGTTCACGCAGATCTCGAAGGCCTTCTGGCGGAATGGCTGGCACTTGATGCGCGGCGCGCCGCACTCGGGGCACACGGCGGCCTCGCCCTCGAGCGGGCTCACCTTGACGCCACTCGGCACCGGATAGGTCACGTCGCAGTCGGGCCAACCCATGCAGCCGATAAAGCTGCCGCGGGTCTTGGCGCTCGTCTTCATAACCAGGTCCTTGCCGCACTTGGGGCAGGCGCCCACGCGCGCATCGGCCGTGACGGCGTCGCTGATGGCGTCGCCCAGCTCCTGCGTATGCTTGAGCAGCTCGTCGAGCACGCCGGCCAGCAGCGCGCGCGAGTGCGTCACGACATGCTCTTCGGTGTCCTCGCCGCGCTCCACGCGGGTCATGTCGCCGTCGAGCTCGCTGGTCATATCGGGGCTCGTGATGCGCGGGGCAAACTGCGACAGCGCGTCGATGATGGCGATGCCCAGCTGGCTCGGCTCAACGGGATCATTTTTGAGATAGCGCACGGCATACAGGCGCTCGATGATGCTCGCGCGCGTGGACTTGGTGCCCAGGCCGCGCTTTTCCATCTCCTGCACGAGCTTGCCCTGGCTGTAGCGCGCGGGCGGCTCGGTCTGCTTGGCCTCGAGCTTAATGTCGAACACGTCGACCGTGTCGCCCTGCTCAAGCGGCGGCATCTGCTCGTCGCGCTTGAGGCCGTACGGATATGCCTCGCGGAAGCCCGGGGTCACGAGCACGTCGCCCGAAGCCACGAACGGCTCGCCGTTGACGTCGAGCTCAAGCTTGGTGTTCTCGATGGTCGCGGGCCCCATGAGCGTTGCCAGGAAGCGACGGGCGATGAGGTCATAGAGTTTGCGCTGGCCGCCGTCGAGCGTGGACGGATCGCCCTCGCCCGTGGGGTAGATAGGCGGGTGGTCGGTGGTCTCGACCTTGCCGCGCGTGGGCTTCATGGGGCCGGCGAGCACCTTTTTGCACACGGGCGCCAGCGCCGGGTTGATCTTTGCCAGGTCGCTCACCACGGCGCCCAGATCGAGCGTCGCAGGGTACACGGTATTGTCGACACGCGGGTAGCTGATGAGACCGGCCATGTAGAGGGACTCGGCGATGCGCATCGTACGCGCAGGCGAGATGCCCTCGGCCGCAGCGGCAGCCTGCAGCGAGGTCGTCGCAAACGGCGTGGGAGGCTGCTGCTTACGCGAGCGCTTGGTCACCGCGGCAACGATCGCCGTCTTGGCACCGTCGACGTGACCATACGCCGTCTCGGCAGCATCCTTGTCGGTAAAGCGCGCTGTCTTGTGCGCGATCTTAAAGCGGTCGTCCTCGGCGGCACCCTGCGCGGCACCCATACCGCGAATCTGCCAATAGTCCTCGGGCACAAACGCCATACGCTCGCGCTCGCGCTCGACCACCAGGGCAAGCGTCGGCGTCTGCACACGACCGGCGGAACGCACGTTGCCAAAGCCGCCAAACTTGGCGAGCGTCAGATAGCGCGTGAGCACCGCGCCCCAGATAAGGTCGATGTGCTGACGGCTCTCGCCGGCGTCGGCCAGGTTCTGGTCGAGCGAGACGAGATTATCGAAGGCGTGCGTGATCTCGGCCTTGGTAAACGAAGAATACTGGGCACGGGCGACCGGCAAGTCCGGCGCAACCTCGCGCACCTTGTTGAGGGCGTCCGAGCCAATCAGCTCGCCCTCGCGATCGAAGTCCGTGGCGATGATGACGCTGTCGGACTTTTTAGCAAGGTTCTTGAGCGAACGAATGAGTTCCTTCTCGGCCGGTAGCTTAATGACGGGCGCCCAGGTGAGGTAAGGCAGGCTCTCGAGCTTCCAGCCCTTGATGGAAATGCCGTCGGCAAGGAACGGCTTGCGCTTGGTGTCGTAGGGCGGACGAGCCAGGCCATCGGGCATGTCGGCCGGCAGCATCTCGCCGTCCTCGGTAACCGAATACCAGCCCAGCTTTTTATCGAACAGCACGCTGTCGCAAAAATCGGGCGCAAGGATGTGACCGGCAAGGCCGATCGTCACGCATTCCTCGCCCTTCCACTCAAAACGGTAGATGGCGGTGTTGTACACCTTGTCCTTTTTGGGTTTGCCCGTGGACAGCCGCTCGGCAATCTGACGTGCGGCGTCGTTTTTCTCGGCGATGATGAGCTTCAAAAGAGGCTCCTATCTCATATCTCTGCGGCTGCGCCCGCGCTTATGGCGGCCGACTTACGCCCTTGCTTGCTCAATCTGCCCGATGAGCCAATCGCACCAGGCATCCATGCCCTCGCCCTTGCGCGCGCTCACGGCAAACCGCGGCGCTTGCGGATTGAGGTCATCGAGTGTCTTAGTATACCTATCCATGTCAAAATCGAAAGCCGGAGCCACGTCGACCTTGTTGAGCAGCTGCGCGCCGGCGTGTTGGAAGATGCCCGGGTACTTGATGGGCTTGTCGTCGCCCTCGGGCACCGAGAGAATCATGATGGACAGGTTCTCGCCCAGGTCAAAGTCGACCGGGCAGACCAGGTTACCCACGTTTTCGATAAAGATGACGTCGATGTTCTCCAGACCGACGGCCTGGTCGAAGGCGTCGACGGCCTCCATGATCATGTTGCCCTCGAGGTGGCACAGGCCGCCCGTGTTGATCTGGATGGCGGGCATGCCGGCTTCCTTCATGGTGATGGCGTCGACATCCGAGGCGATATCGCCCTCGATGACGGCACAGCGCAGGCCGGCTTTGTCACGCAGGCGCTCGTTGGTGCCCAGAATCGTGGTGGTCTTACCCGAGCCGGGGCTCGACAGCACATTGATCACGTAGGTGTTCGTCTGCTCAAATCGCTGACGCAGCTGATCTGCCAGGCGCTCGTTGCGCGACAGAATCGGCGACGCAATATCAATCGTTTTCTCGGCCATACTTAGCGCTCCTTACTTTGGCCCCTTTATACCCCATCACCAGATGGCTAGCGGGCTAATCGTCGGGGGTTTCGATTTCGATACTTGCGATATCGAGCTCGCGGCCGTGCAGTAGGCGCACGTTGGCACCACCACACTGGGGACAGCGACAGTGGAAGCGATCGTGGTCGAAAACCTCGCCGCAGTCCAGACACTCGCTTTGTGGATGGACCTCCTCCACGGCAAGCTCGCAGCCGCGCGTGAGCGGGTCATCGTCGCGAAACGTCTCCCACGCAAAGTCGAGCGCCTCGCGCACAACTTCGGTCATATCCCCGATACGCAGCGTTACCAAAACGGCGCGCGAGGCCCCCGCCCCACGCGCCGCGCGAATCACTGTATCGAGTATGCCGTTGACAATGCCAACCTCGTGCATACCGATTTACTCCTCGTCGTCCTCGTCGTCCGAGAACAGGTCCAGACGGCTCACGAACAGGCCCTCCTTGCCCTCGCGCGCGGTAATGACCACGCGAGCGATGGCGAGCGAAATCTCGTAGAGCGAGAGCAGGGCGCCATACATGAGACCCAGCGTAACGGGCGAGCCGTCGGGCGTAATCACAGCCGAACCCACGAGCAGGCCTACGTACACGTAGCGCCAGGCGCTGCGGAAGGCCGCATAGGACACGATGTGGAAAACGGACAGGTAGAAGATGATGAGCGGCAGCTCAAACGCCACACCAAAGCCGATCATAAAGAGCAGCTCCATGTTGACGTAGTTCTCCAGGTCGGGCAGCGCCGTGGCGACGGCCGAAGTCTCGCCGATGAGCCACTCAAAGCCCGCCGGGATAATGATGAAGTAGCAGAAGATGGCGCCCAAGAAGAACAGCACCGTCGAGGCGAGCACCGTGGGTACGACCCATTTACGCTCGTTGGGGCGCAGTGCCGGCAGGAAAAATGCCAGAATCTGCCAGATGATCATGGGCGTGCACATGACCACGGCCATCTTGATGGCCAGCGAGAAGCGCAGGCCAAAACCGCCGAGCGTGGTGGTGATGTAGAACTTACCGTCCGGCACAAACGAGCGGATGGGATCCTCGAGGATATCGAGTACCACGGGCGTGGCAAAGTACAGCACGATGGCGGCGGCAAACACCGACACGACCACGATGGTCAGGCGGCGACGGAGCTCTCCCAGGTGATCGAAGAGCGGCATACGCGCAGGTCCGATAGGCATTACTCATCGCCTCCCTTCGGGGCATCGGCGGCAGCAGTGTCGTCCTCGGCCTCGAGCTCGCGAGCGAGCTGGTCGGCGACGGCTTTGCGCTTGCGGGGACGACGGGCGTAGAGGTCAGCCGTCGTGGGCTCTGCCGGCTCGGGCTCGGGCTCGGGCTCTGCAGCAGGCTCGGGCTCGACAGCGGCGGCGGGCTCTGCACTCTCGGCCTCCTCGGCAGCGGCCTCGCCCTCAGCGGCACCCTCGCTTGCAGCCTTCTCGGCAGCAAGGCGGGCACGGCGCTCGGCGAAGGTCTCCTTCTTTGCTGGCGCAGCCGTCTCGGCGGCTTCCTCGTCCGCATCGGAATCGTCGTCGGTCGCAGCGGCCTTCTTGGGCTTGACCGGCGCCGACGCGGCCTCGCTTACCGGATCGATAATCTCGGACTGAACAACGGCCGTCATCTTTTCCTGCGTCTCGCGGAACTGACGGATGGCACGGCCGATCGTGCGGCCCATCTGCGGGAGCTTATCCGGGCCAAACAGCAAAAAGCCGAAGACCACGATGATCGCGAGCTCACCCTCTCCAATACCAAACACACATACCTCCAAGGCTCGATGTGAGTCGAGCCCGCACCGCGCCATTCGGCCGGAACTCGTCTATTCATTCGGTCAAGTATAGCGCCCGGACGCCAAAACGTCCGAGCGCATCACAAACATATGCCAAACGGCACGCCCTTTTGGGGGCCAAGATTATGCAGCGGTGATCGAAATCTCCTGGTCGACACCCAACAGCTGAACCACGCGCATCACCGGAGGCTGCACATTGGTGCAGCTAAAGCGCTTACCGTGGTCGACCGCGTGGTGCACGGCGCCCACGAGCACGCCAATGCCCGTCGAATCGATGTAGCTCACCTGGGCAAAATCGAGCTCAACGGCCTCAGTGGGCTGCTCGAGCGCCAGGTCGATGGCATTGCGCAGGCTATCGGCGTTAGAGATATCGATCTCACCGGTCACCTTAATGGTGTAGAGCTCTGGCGTGGGGTTGGTGGAAATACCCAAATCCATGTATACGCTCCTTTACGTATCGAAAGTGCGGATAGTACTGGGCCGGACTTGCGGGGCCATACTCGCTAGGCGCGCTCGGCACGCGCAAGCTCGGCAGCGACGAGCTTGACGGCCAGCACCAGCACATCGAGCGCGGCCTCCAGGTCCTCGACCGTGGGATAGCTCGGCGCGATGCGGATGTTGGTGTCGCGCGGATCCTTGCCATAAGGCCAGGTGGCACCTGCCGGCGTGAGCTTGACGCCCAGGTCGGCGCAAAGCGCGGCGACCTTCTGGGCCGAGCCCTCGGGACCATCGAAGCTCACAAAGTAGCCGCCGCGGGGATGCGTCCAGGTGGCACAGCCCGTGTCGCCCAAGCCCTCGGTGAGCTTGCGCTCGACGGACTCAAAGCGCGGGCGCAGGAACTCGGCATGCTTTTTCATGTGCTCCTTGACCGCCTCGATGGTGGGAAGGAAGCGCACGTGACGCAGCTGGTTGAGCTTGTCGGCGCTGATGAGGCCGGCCTTCAGGCGCTTGGAGAACTCGGCGATGACCGCGGGGCTCGCACCGATAAAGCCGATGCCGGCGCCCGGGAAGGTGATCTTGGACGTCGAGGCAAAGGCCACCACGCGATCCTCGGTGCCCGCCGCGCGAGCGAGGTCAAAGATGTTTGCGAGCTCGTCGGTCTCGTCGTACAGGTCGTGCACGCAGTAGGCGTTGTCCCAGAAGATGCGGAAATCGGGCGCGGCCGTGGGCATCTCGACCAAGCGGCGCACAGTGTCCTCGCTAAAGGTGATGCCCGTGGGGTTGGAATACTTGGGCACGCACCAGATACCCTTGATGGAATCGTCGGCGGCAACCAGGCGCTCGATCTCGTCCATGTCGGGGCCGTTGTCGGTCATCGCGACGGGGACGTTCTCGATGCCCAGATCGGCGGTGATGCCAAAGTGGCGATCGTAGCCGGGAACAGGGCACAGGAACTTGACCTTCTTGCCGTCGTGCGCGGCCTCGTAGGCGTCCCAGGGCTCGCTGCCGCACGAGCCACAACGCCAGAACATGCCGGCGATGTCATGCTCGATCAAAAGGCTCGACGAACCCAGCACGAGCGTCTGCTCGGCGGGGCAGCCCAGGAACTCCCCTGCCAGCTTGCGTGCCGAGGGAATGCCCTCAAAGCAGCCGTAGTTGGAACAATCGACGTTGCCGTCGTGCAGATCGGCGTCGGCATTGAGGATATCGAGCATGGGGCGCGAGATGTCCACCTGGGAGGGCGACGGCTTGCCGCGGGCCATGTCGAGCGCCAGGCCCTTGGCCTTGACCTCGGCGACCTCGGCTTTGAGCGCCTCGATGGCGGCATCGAGTTCGGTGGTTTCCATCTTCTGGTAGATCGTCTGCATGGGTGCGACCTTTCGCGAAGCGGTACGTTGCAGTTCGTCTAAGTATAGACCGCCACCGCCGCAACGTTATGAAGCCGTGATAGATTAAGTTCATCGCAATCAATTACGAATCGCCGCGCATGCCGGCGTGGGGCGCCCAAGGAGGCACTATGGAGTACGGATCGTTTCAGGCCGAGGAATTCGGCGACTTGCAGCGCCTGGTCGACGGACTGTTTTACGACCGCCACGCCATCGACCGCCTGGATCTGATCGTACAGGCCGAAATCTTGGACCTGGCGCCCGACCTCATGGAGATCGTGAATCTTTTGCCGCCCGGCTACTACGACCGCCAGTCACTTTGCGACCAGCTCAACTCCGCCTTGGCCGCCCACGGCTGGGGCGCCGTCTACGGAACGGTGGAATAAGCCTCGAAGCCGGCGATTTGGCCCGCTTCCCGACCTTGGCGAGGCTTGTTTTAGAGCTTGTGGCCAAAAAAGGGCAAATATGAGTACTGTTACCTTTTTAGTAGCAGCGATTCTTGGTCGAAATCGGCAAAACTCGACTTGAAACTTCCTAATCACCGTCAGCTAGCGCCAAATTGGAAGTCGATGGTCACTCATTAACGTACAGTTCTTATAACTTTGTTCATTATTTTCCGCACCTAAAATGATACGCCGTTTGTGACAGTACTCACAAACGGCGTTTTTTGACCACTGGCGTGTCTGGCAGGCGGCAAGCACCGCCCGAATCCGCATTTTGAACGCGCCCGAATCGGTTCTGGAGCCGGTTTTCGCGCTCTTACTCGTCTTTGGGCGAGGGATGCTTGCAGACCACGCTCATGTAGATCATGCCGAGCACGGCTGCGGTGACCGAACCGGCGAGAATAGCGGCCTTGGCTGCAAGAACCTCAAACTGGGCCGTCGGGAAAGCAAGGCCGCTGATGAGAATCGACATGGTAAAGCCGATACCGCCCAGAATGCCCACACCGGCGATCATGTGCCAGTTGACATTATGCGGCAACTCGGAAATCTTGAGTTTAACCAGGGCAAACGTCATGCCAAAGATACCGATCGGCTTGCCCAGCAGCATGCCAAAGTACACGCCGAGCGTCACCGGGTCGGTGAGCAGCGTGCTCATGTCCACGCCCACCAGGCGAACCTGCGCGTTCACGAACGCAAAGATCGGCAGGATCACGAAGTTGACCGGCGTGGAGATCAGACGCTCCATGCGGATGAGCGGCGGGGTCACGCGGTGCATGACGCGCTCGACCTTGGTGGTCGAGACGGTAAAGTCATGCTGGCCCAGGATGTGCGCCTCGTCGTCGTAGCGATCATCGAGCAGCGGCAGGCACTCGCCCAACCAATCGGTGAGGCTATCGAGCTTGACACCGCACTTGGCCGGGATGGTAAAGGCCAAGATGACACCAGCAAGCGTAGCGTGCACGCCGCTCTTGAACATGCAGAACCACAACAGCAGACCCAGTACCGAATACGGGGCAAGGCGGTAGTGCTGCGTCTTGTTGAGCCACACGAGCGCGCAGGTCACAAGCGCGGCGGCGCCCAACCAAAACGGATTGGGGCTCTGACCGTAGAAGATGGCGATGGCGGCGATGGAGATGAGGTCGTCGGCGATGGCGAGCGTCGAGAAGAACACGCGCACGCCGTTGGGCACGCGATTGCCCAAAAGCGACAGCACGCCCAGCGCAAAGGCAATATCGGTTGCCATGGGAATGGCCCAACCGCTGCGGGCGCCAGCATGGTTGAAGATCAAGTAGATGCAGGCGGGAACGACGACGCCGCCCACGGCCGCCAGCATGGGAAGCATAGCCTGGCGCGGGTTTTTGAGCTCGCCGACCGTCATCTCATACTTGAGCTCAATGCCCACCAGCAAAAAGAAAATCGCCATGAGGAAGTCGTTGACGAATAGCTCGACGGTGAGACCGGCCGTAAGGTTGCCCAGACCCACATACAGCGGGGTCTCCAAAAAGTGATGGATGGCCTCGTAGGCATCGGTATTGGCGCAAATGACGGCGGCGATGGCGGCGAAGACCATAACGGCGGCGGAAATCGTGCCGTTCTCGGCGATGCGCTCCCAAATGTCGTGGCGCTCAAAACGCTTGCGCTCACGAACGTTGAACAGCTGCTCAGTTGCTGCCATGGGCGGCTCCTTTCACGGGAAAGCTCCCGTCTTAAAAAAGCACGGCCCGCCCAAGTGGCGGCGCCGCGCTCTAACGTATTACGCTTGCATCTAGCCTACCCTGCACGACAAGCACGCAGGCATGGCCGAAAAGCGGAACCACAGGTTGAACATTATTTGTTCAACGGCACGGGCACGCCTGTCCAAAAGACGACGCGGCACCGTGCACAAAAAACGACCGGAGCGCGGGGCGTCCGCGATCCGGTCGTAGCGTTTGGTCAACTAAACCTAGCAGGCGGCCATGATGGGGGCAGCGACCTGCTTCTTACGGGAGAGGACACCCGGCATCCAGACGCCGTCGTGCTCGTCGGCAATGCCCAGGCCCTTCTGAGCGGCCTCAGTCTCGCCCTCGAGCAGGACCTGCGAGCCCTCCTCCATGATGTCAGTGATGCACAGGACGATGCCGTCAGCACCCTTCTCGGCGGCGTAGGCACGCATGGCCTCGCGAATCTCGTCGATCATGCCGAGTGCGCGGCTCTTGTCGACGGTCTCGTACTGGCCAATGAGCAGCTTCTTGCCAGCGGGCTCGAACATCTTGATGTCGTTGCCGACCATCTCGGCTGCAGTGAAGGAGCCGGACGGACGGGTGAGGAAGACCTCCATGCCAAACTTGACCGGGTCGACGCCCACCTGCTCGCCGAGCTTGGCGGCGACGGCGCGGTCGACATCGGTGGTGGTGGGGCTCTTGAGCATGAGCGTGTCGGTCATCATGGCCGAGAGCAGCAGCTTGGCCTGTACGTCGGAAAGCTCAACGCCGAGCACGCCGGCGAGCTTGGTGACGATGGTGCAGCTGGAGCCCCAGGGCAGGCAGATGTAATGCAGCGGGCCGGCGGTCTCGAAGTCGCCGATGCGGTGATGGTCGACGACGCCAAAGACCGTGGCGTCCTTAAGGCCCGCGACGGACTGGGCGGACTCGTTGTGGTCGGTGAGGACGACAAGCTGACCGGCCTCGACGGACTCAATCACGCGGGGCTCGGCAATGCCGGCGTCGGCGAGCAGCTTGGCGGACTCTGCCGGAAGCTGACCAAGGGCGCAGGCCTCGTAGGTGTTGCCGGCATACTCAACCTGGTTGAGCAGCTGGGACAGGACGACGGCGCTCATGATGGCGTCGTTATCGGGGTTCTGGTGACCAAAGACAAGAACGTTTGCCATGGATATCCTCCACTTGATATGTGTACTTGGACGTAGCTATGGTAGCACGCCGATGCCGAGCCTTCGCAGACGGAAGGGCCACGGCATATTTTGGGGCGCAGGCACGGGGGCCAAGGCTGTCCCTTTTGCACCATGTTGGTGCAAAGTAACCTGTCCCCCTTGCACCAGCTATTTGCCGGCGGCGCGCAGGGCTACGTAGGCGGCACCGATGATGCCGGCGTCGTTTCCGAGCGAAGCGACCTTAATGGGCGTCTCGCGCGAGGCGGAAAGCGCGTACTGCTTAAAGTGCTCGCGAACCTTGTCGAGGTAGACATCGGCCGAGGCGGAGGCGCCGCCGCCGATGAGGAACATCTCGGGATCAACCACGTTGGCAATAAGCGCCAGTGCGCGGCCGAGATAGTCGGCCATGGTATCGGCCGCGGCCAGCGCGAGCTTGTCGGCCTCGCGGCAGGCCTGGAACACGTCCTTGGAATCGGAGGGGCCGGTCAGCTCGATGGGCTCGACGCCCGCCTTCTTGCACTCGGCAAGGTAGTTACTCACCACGCCGGTGGCGCTGGAATACTGCTCCAGATGGCCATGGCCGCCACAGCCGCAGGTGCGCTCCTCTTCGGGGTTCAGGCACATGTGGCCAATCTCGCCGCCGGCACCCACAACGCCCGATACCACGTCGCCGTTAACGATAACGCCACCGCCCACGCCGGTACCGATGGTGACCATCACCACGTTCTGTACGCCCTTGGCAGAGCCGAGCCAGGCCTCGCCCATGGCAGCGGCGTTGGCATCGTTTTCGTACTTAACGACCGCGTCGGGGCAGTGCTCCTGAATGGCGACTCTTAGCTCGGGCAGGTTAATGGCAATGTTGGCCTTGACCTTGGCATCGCCCGATGCCGGGATGGGGCACGGAACGGCCAGACCAATGCCCGCCACAAAGGCACGCGGAATCTGGGCCTTGGCGACCACCTGGTCGATAGCTTCGGTCACCGCGGCAAAGCCCGCGGCGTCAACGATGGGAGGCGTGGGCACGCTGGCCTTGGCCAGCAGGTTGCCGTCCTCGTCGAACAGGCCCTCCTTAACCGAAGTGCCGCCGACGTCAATGCCGATGTAGTACTGCTTAGGTTCCATGGGAGCCCGCCTTTCTCGTTTAAACATTGCCTGTATGGTACCGCTCCCCAGGCAAAAACCTGCCAAAAAGGGACAGGTTTGTTTTGGCGGGTTTTATCTGGGGAAACTCAAAGCATGAGATTCGGTTCGCTGGGCGGCAAAACAGCCCAGCCCCGTCCTCGAGCCAATCAATTTGCTCAATACCACATTATTCGAGTGCATATTCATTTAGAGCGCTCTAGTTTTTAAAGAGAAGCGTTTTTTAATTAAACCTTTCTCGAACTTTTCAAAAACGCAATAGGGATGCTTAGGTGTTGACTATACTTTCTTCTGTACTCAATCAAGCCGGAAAGGAGGTTCCATGATTCCCAAATACGAGGCGATAGCTGCAGATATCCGTCGAAGCATCGAGGACGGCTCCCTTAAGCCGGGCGACAAGTTACCCACCGTCGTTGAGTTCTGCGAGCTCTATAGCGTTTCCAAAATCACCGTCAAACGAGCTATCGAGCAGATCACCGAGGAGGGCCTTGTCACCAGCCGGCGCGGGTCGGGCACCTACGTTAAGGACACGGCGGGTCTCCCCGACCAGGCATTTTTCCAGGGCAAAAATGACCGCGCCCAGGGTTTTTCGTATGAGCACCGCGGGGAGAAGGTGACCTCGGTGGTCTACGATTTCTCGATTGTCAATCCACCAGCGGACGTCGCAACTCAGCTGGGAATTGCCGAGGACGACTTTGCCTATCACATCGTGCGCGTGCGCCAGGTCGACGAGAAGCCCATCGTTATCGAGTACACCTACATGCCCCTCGAGCTGATTCCGGGCCTTAAAAAGAAAGACCTGTATGGATCGGTCTACAGCTTCATCCGCAAGCAATGCGGGCTGAAGATTTCGAGCTTCCACCGCACCATTCGCGCCGTAGCGGCAACCGAGGAAGAGGCTGAGCGCCTGGACACCAAACCCGGCTCTCCCCTGCTCGAGCTCAACCAGATTGGCTTTTTGGATAGCGGCACCGCCTTTGAGCATTCGATCTCGCGCAACGTTGGTGACCGCTTTGAGCTGCACAACGTAACGTTGGCATAGGTTTTTGTAGTCATGCGGGCGCACGTTATGGCTCGTTTAGAGTGGGCGACCGCACAACACCATGGGGGTATGAACATGTCCGATTTGATTAAACTGACGCCGATCTTTCACGAGAAGATCTGGGGCGGCCGCCAGCTCGAAACCGTATTTGGTTATGACATTCCCGAGGGTCCCATCGGTGAGTGCTGGGCCATCTCGGCACACCCCAACGGCGACTGCCAGATCGCTGAGGGCCCGTACGCCGGTCACACGCTGTCATGGCTGTGGGCCGAGCACCGCGAGCTCTTTGGCAACTGCGAGGGCAAGGAGTTCCCGCTGCTCATTAAGATTCTGGACGCCAAGGACGACCTTTCGATCCAAATCCATCCCAACGACGAGTACGCCGCCGAGCACGAGAACGGTAGCTTGGGCAAAACCGAGTGCTGGTATGTGCTGGACTGCGAGCCCGGCTCCACGATCATCGTCGGGCAGCGCGCCAAGGATCGTGCCGAGGCCGCACAGATGATCGAAGACGGCCGCTGGGACGACATGCTCAACGTGCTGCCGATTCACAAGGGTGACTTTTTCCAGATTGATTCCGGTACCGTGCACGCCATCAAGACCGGCACGCTCATTTTAGAGACGCAGCAATCGAGCGACGTGACGTATCGCCTGTACGACTACGACCGCCCCGGCACCGACGGCAAGCTGCGCCCGCTGCACATTGAGCAGAGCCTCGATTGCATCGACTTTAACGCGCAGGCTCCGACCGACGGCACGGTGACCGCGCCCGAGGTCGATGGCGTGACCGAGCTCGAGTCCAACCCCTGCTACACCGTCGATCGCGTGCGCGTCGACGGCAGCAAGACCCTCGACCAGCGCTGGCCCTTCATGTGTCTGTCGGTCATCGACGGCGAAGGCACCGTCTGCGGCGACCCCGTCCACAAGGGAAGCCACCTGCTAGCTCCGAGCACCGTCAGCTCCATTGACCTCGAAGGCAAGATGGAACTGATCATCAGCCACCTCTAGGTCGCAACAACAACCAAAACGAAACAAGGGGCTCCCCCGTTCATCAACGGAGGAGCCCCTACTCGTATCTATTTATCTATTTATCAGCCCACCCTGCTCTCCAGACCAAAAAGCGAACGAGCAAAGCGACGTTCGTCCAGCAACGTTACCCAAGGACCTGGGCGGGCGTATAGGGCAACATCGATCGCGAGTTCCGCACGCAAAGGAGGCCACTTAATGTGCTCTCCGTCTTGCGCAGGACTGCCCGAGCAGGCGACCAAAGCCCCCCGGCGCGCCCGCCTAGCCGGATGTACGGGTTTTCCAGGTGCGGCAGATCGGCCTGAAAGAGGAGGGCATAGACCTTGAGGTCATGCCCGACGATTGAAGGCCGAGGTGCCGTGCCTGGGAAAGCCGCCTAGGTCAGTTTCACTATAGGCGCAAAGCCCTTCATGAGCTTTTTGGTCTGGCCGGTCTTTTCGAATTGAACCTCGATCATGTCTCCGGCGACCGAGATCACGGTACCGGTGCCAAAGGTCTTGTGGCTCACGGTATCGCCCGCGGCAAAGTCCTGCGACGCGCTGGCGCGATCGACCTTGCGCTCCACCGTCGGCGACACCTTGGACGACGGCTTTTTAGCTCGCGGCGCGCCCGAACCAAAGGTCGAGGCAACACGGCCGGCGTCGGGCGAAACCCCGCGATGGCGCTCGGTGCCATAGGTGCTGCCACCAAAGAAATCGTCGAAGCTCGATCCGCCGCGCGAACCGGAACCGCCGGTCGAGCGCGTATGCGAACCGAACACCTTGCCGCCATACATATCCGAGCCCATGCCCGAGCCAAAGGTGCCGTGACGGTCGCCGCGCTTCTCCCAGCCCGTGCCCTCAAAACCGGCAGAACCGATACCGCTAAACTCGATATCCTCAAACGGAATCTCGTTGAGGAAGCGAGAGCGCGGGTTGGCAGAGGTCGAGCCGTAGGTGCGACGCGTGGCCGCATAGGTCAGGAACAGGCGCTTACGGGCACGCGTGATGGCAACGTAGGCCAGGCGACGCTCCTCCTCGAGCTTGCCCGGGTCATCGCTGCCGCCAAAGTCGTGCACGTGCGGGAAGATACCCTCCTCCATGCCGGCCACGAACACCGCCGGGAACTCCAGGCCCTTGGCGGAGTGGATGGTCATCATGGTAATGGCATGCGTCTCGCCGGCCAGGGAATCCAGGTCGGAGCGCAGGGCCAGCCACTCCATGAGTGCCGGCAGTGCCTTACAGGTGAGCGGACCGTAGGTGCGCTCGATCTCGTCGGCATGCACGGCGCCCGCCGGTAGCTCTGTTGGCACGGCATACGCGTTGCCCGCGATGGCGGCGGCCAGGGCATCCTGCGGCGAGAGCGCCGGGGCGGCTAGGCTATCGAGCGGATTGGAGCCCGCGGCGTCACGAGCGCCGACAAGTGCCTCAAACGAGGATGCCGGAGCGGACGGCCCCGGCTCGGACGCGGGCGCACTCACCACGACGGACTCGGACTCGGCGACGGACGGCACGTCGGCAACACCGGCCGCGCGCAGCTCTTCTAGACTCTCGAGCGTACCCTCGATATCCTCGTGCGTCTCCTCAAATTCGGCGGCGACGCCCAGGAATTCCTGGATGTTCTCGGCGCGGCTCTCGGACTCCATGGTGCCCTCGGCGCGAAACGCCTGCAGCAGGCCCGTCTTATCGACAATCATCTCGACGACGTCCTTGAGCTCGCCGTCCATGCGGCGGCCCTCGCGCACCAGCGCCACAAAACTCGACAGGCCGTTGCGCACCTTGGCACTAAACATGCCCGTCTCGGCTGTTGCGATCTCGCAGGCCTGGAAGAACGAGCAGCGGTTGTCGCGCGCCAGCTGCTCGATCTTTTGGATCGAGGTGGAGCCGATGCCGCGGCGCGGCGTGTTGATGACGCGCTTGACGCTCATCTCGTCGGCCGGGTTCACGATCATCTTGAGATAGGCCATGACGTCGCGAATCTCGGCGCGGTCGAAGAATCGCGTGCCGCCGACGATCTTGTAGGGCACGCCCGCGCGCAGGAACATATCTTCGAGGATACGCGACTGGGCGTTGGTGCGGTAGAACACGGCGATATCGTCGTAGCTCGTACCCTTGGCATGCAGCTTTTCGATCTCGCCGGCAATCCAGCGACCTTCGTCGCGCTCGTCGCTTGCCTGGAAAGCCTGAATCTTCTCGCCATCGCCCTCGGCCGTAAACAGGCGCTTGTCCTTGCGCTGCGAGTTGTGGCGAACAACGGCATTGGCGGCGCTCAGGATGTGACCCGTGGAGCGATAGTTCTGCTCCAACTTGACGGTCTTGCAGTTTTTAAAGTCCTGCTCAAAGTCCAGGATGTTGGTGATGTCGGCGCCACGCCAGCTATAAATGGACTGGTCGTCGTCGCCCACGACCATGAGGTTTTGGTACTTGGCGGCCAGCAGGTTGGCGATTTCGTACTGGACGTGGTTGGTGTCCTGATATTCGTCGACGCTAATGTAGCGGAAGCGCTCTTGGTACTTGTCGAGCACCTCGGGGCGGGTGCGCAGTAGCTCGAGCGTGCGCACGAGCAGGTCGTCGAAGTCCATCGCGTTGGCGGCGCGCAGGCGGCGCTCCAGCTCCAGGTAGACTTGCGCGGCCTTTTTGTCGTTGGGGCTATCGGCGCTCTTGAGCATGTCCTCGGGCCCGATCATGGCGTTTTTAGCAGAGCTGATCTTGCTGCGGATCATGTTGATGGGGAACTGCTTTTGCTCGATGCCGAGCGCCTGCATAATGTCGCGCACCATGCGCTTTGAGTCGTCGTCATCGTAGATGGTGAACTGGCCGGTATAGCCCAGCAGGTCGGCGTCCTCGCGCAGCATGCGCACGCACATGGCATGGAAGGTGCACACCCACATGCCACGGGTGCCGCTTGGGATGAGTGCCGCCAGACGCTCGCGCATCTCGGCCGCAGCCTTGTTGGTAAACGTGATGGCAAGAACCTGCCAAGGCTTAACACCCAGGTCGCCGAGCATATGTGCGATGCGGAAGGTCAAGACGCGGGTCTTGCCCGAGCCGGCGCCGGCGAGCACCAGCAACGGGCCCTCGGTGGACAGGACCGCCTCGCGCTGGGCGGGATTAAGGCTGTCGATGTCGACGAGCGGCTTGGCGGGCTTGGGCGCCGGCGCGGGAGCGTCGTAGATGTCGAGCGGAACGAGCTCCGGCGCAGCGGGGGCGGTGCATGCATCGAGTGGCACGGGTTCCGGCGCGGGCGGCACGGGCGCGGCAGTGTTCTTTTCCCAGGGCAGGGGCTGGGTCATGGGCGACTCCTCATCTGACGGACGGCGCGCCTGCGGGCAGCGCCATAGTTTGAGCCGTACCAGTATACCGAGCCGCGCGGACACCGACGCAAATCACACCACGACTCCGTGCGCCACCATCGGACCCACCCCATCGCCCAAAAAAGAGGGCAGCATAGACCTTTTGGTCATGCCACCCTCTTTGAATGACAAGCTGTCGCTCTGGCCGCCGCGCAGCGTCGACTAAGTTAGAGGCCGAGCATGGGCTCCAGAACGAAGAAGTATGCGAGCACTACGATGCCCAGGATGATGCGGTAAACACCGAAGCACTTAAAGTCGTGACGGCGGACGAAGCCCATGAGCCACTTGATGGCGATGAGCGAAACCACAAAGGCAACAACGCAGCCCACGCCCAAGATGGCGATCTCGTTGGTGCCGAACGTGCCGCCCTTGATGAAGTACTTGACCAGCTTGAGCGCACTCGCGCCAAACATGACAGGGATGGCCAGGAAGAACGTGAACTTAGACGCCACCGAGCGCGTGCAGCCCAAAAGCAGGCCGCCGATGATGGTAGAACCGGAGCGAGACGTACCAGGCACCAGCGAAAGCACCTGGAAGCAGCCGATACCCAGCGCAGTCTTCCAGCTGAGGTCCTCGAGCGTGGCGATGGAACCAAAGTCCAGATTCTCGTCATCGTCCTCATCCTCAGCGGTAACCGTGGGGGGCGCCGCAAAGTGCGCACCGGCGGGACGTCCACCCGACACCACAGCACGCGAACCAAACGAACCGGCAACGGCCATTTCCTCGCGCTTGCTCGCGCGCCAGTTCTCGATCACGATAAACAGCACGCCGTACACAATGAGCGCCAGCGCCACGACGGGAGCGTTGTAGAAATGCTCCTCCATCCAGTCGTTGAGCGGCAGGCCGATCGCCGCCGCAGGAATGCAACCGAGCACAATCTTGCCCCACAGCACCCAGGTGTCGCGACGGCCCTCCTTGCCCTTGCTGGGCGAGAACGGGTTGAGCTCGTGGAAAAACAGCACGCAGACGGCCAGAATGGCGCCGAGCTGAATCACGACCAGGAACATATTCCAGAACGTCTCGCTCACGTTCATCTTGACGAACTCGTCCACCAAGATCATGTGGCCCGTCGACGAAACGGGCAGCCATTCGGTGATGCCCTCGACCAGGCCCATGAAGGCAGATTTTAGAAGCTCGATAATATCCAAAGGGACCCCCTCGTTAGACACCCGCCGGTAGATGTTCTGCGGACGATGCGGGCGATGTCCCATTATCAACCGTTGGCGGTGCGACCGCGCCTACCCTTACCAAAAAACTCGCCCGTTCACAGAATTGCGAGCAGTTAAACCGAAATCCTTGGGTATAACTGCAACAAGATAAAGTGTCCGGCGGTCAACGCACCCGCGCCCGCCCGACGCACGAGCCCCGCGCCCGTGCGATAGACCAAGGAGGAAACCATGAACGAGGGTTACACCAAGGTATTTGTTTCACTCGACGGTACTGAGCAGCAGGATTTTGTGCTCGCACGCGCCATCAAGGTCGCCGCGAACAACGGCGCCAAGCTGATTATCGGCCACGTTATCGATTCCACGGCGCTCGAGAGCGCCGGCTCCTATCCGGTCGATTTGGTCAACGGTCTGGAGGAGGCCTTTAAGAACTCCATCGAAAAGCAGCTCGAAGAGGCCAAGGCCAATCCCGATATTCCCGAGGTCGAGGTTATGATACGTGCCGGTCGTATTCGCGAGACGCTCAAAGACGAGATGCTCGACGTGGTCAAGCCCGACCTGGTGCTCTGCGGCGCTCGCGGCCTGTCCTCGATCAAGTATGCGCTTCTGGGTTCGATTTCGACGTTCCTGCTGCGCAATACCGACTGCGACATTTTGGTCGTAAAGTAGCGTTGCTCCCACCGGCCGCGGGGCCTGCGGGGTTTCCACGGGCACGTCCTCGCCGCGTTGCGGCTGCGGGATGTGCCCTTAGGAAACCCCTCCCGGCCTCGCGGCCTTCGCAGCCTTACTTCAGCGAGTTGGCTGATAAAAGATGGCGTGCCGCCCCGTTT